>JAITEH010000018.1 GCA_031282125.1 Campylobacteraceae bacterium | reverse complement strand
CCCGACAGCGTCGGAACGGGCGGTGACAGCCATACGAGATTTCCTATAGGCATCTCATTTCCTGCTGGCTCAGGACTTGTGGCATTTGCGGCAGTTACGGGATTTATGCCTTTAAATATGCCTGAGTCAATACTTGTAAGATTCAAAGGCAAGTTGCAAGACGGTATAACTTTGAGAGATTTGGTAAACGCTATCCCGTATTATGCGATAAAACAGGGGCTTTTAACAGTTCCAAAGAAAAATAAAAAAAATATATTTGCAGGAAAGATTTTGGAGATAGAAGGGCTTCCTGACATGAAAGTAGAGCAGGCGTTTGAGCTATCCGACGCATCGGCTGAAAGAAGCGCTGCCGCTTGCTGTGTGGATCTAAATAAAGAGCCTGTGATAGAGTACCTAAACTCAAACATAGTCTTGATAGAGTCAATGATAAAAGCAGGCTATAAAGATGCGCAGACTCTGCAAAGAAGAGCCGATAAAATGAGAGAGTGGCTGAAAAATCCTATTCTTGTCAAGGCTGACAAAAACGCCGAGTACGCCGCCGTCATAGAGATAGATTTGAATGAAGTAAAAGAGCCGATATTGGCCTGTCCGAATGACCCTGACGATGTGGCGACACTAAGCGAGATTTTGGCCGACGAGAATAGAGAAAAGAGGATAGATGAGGTTTTCGTCGGAAGCTGTATGACAAACATAGGACACTACAGAGCTTTGGGCGAGATACTAAAAAACGAAGGGCAAACCCCAGCTACATTATGGATAGCTCCTCCGACAAAAATGGACAAAGCGCAGCTAACTGAAGAGGGGTATTATGCTCTTTTTGGCGCGGCTGGAGCAAGGATAGAGATACCGGGATGTTCTCTTTGCATGGGAAATCAAGCCAGAGTGAAAGATAATGCCGTCGTATTTTCAACCTCTACAAGAAATTTTGACAACAGAATGGGAGTCGGGGCGAAAGTATATCTTGGAAGCGCCGAGCTTGCAGCAGTTTGCGCGCTTTTGGGAAGATTGCCGAGCGTGGAAGAGTATCTAAGCATCGTTCCTAAAAAACTCGCAGGCAAAGAGACAAGCATCTATAAATATCTAAATTTCAACTTAATCAAAGAGTATGAGTTGACAAATTGATAAATTGACCTTTTGCGTTTTTCGCGCAAAAGGTCAAACTCCAAAAAATTTTTGTAAAATAACCTCAAATATCAAATCAAAGTAAGATAGAGATGGATTGTAAATATTTCGGAAAATGCGGCAGTTGTACGCTTTATGATTTAAATTACGAAGAGCAAAAGCAATTTAAGATAGACGATATGAAAAAAGCCTTTGCCGCTTTTGGGATAAAAGAGTTTGAGTGGCATTCTTCCAAAATAAGCCATTATCGCTCGCGTGCGGAGTTTATGGTCTATCATGACAAAGATAATATATCTTATGCCATGCATAGATTGGATAAAAACGGTAAGCTGCCTATAGACAAATGTCCCAAAACAGATGAGAAAATCTTTGATTTGATGCCAGAACTGCTTGCGTATATAGAAAAAAGCGATATTTTGAGGAAAAATCTTTTTGGCGTAGAGTTTTTAAGCTCCAAGGACGAAGTGCTTGTCGTCTTGCTCTATCACAAGAAACTTGACGACATTTGGACAGACGCGGCAAAAGAGTGCGCCGAAGAGTTTCGCATCAAAATAATCGGCAGAAGCAGAAATATCAAAATATCATTAAGCGAGGATTTTGTAAAAGAGCGTCTTCATGTAGAGCAGAAAAGATATCTGTACAATATACATGAAGGCTCATTCTCGCAGCCAAACCGCGGCGTAAACGAACAGATGATTGGATGGATAGCTAAAAATATATCGGACACTAAAAGAACGGATTTGCTTGAACTTTACTGCGGGCACGGCAACTTTACGATAGCGCTTTCATCGCTGTTTGGAAAAGTTTTGGCGACGGAGATATCAAAAAGCTCCATACATGCAGCGAAGGTAAACGCGGCATTAAACGGAGTGGAAAATATCAGTTTTGTGAGGCTCTCTTCAGAAGAGTTGACGGATGCACTGAAAAGTAAAAGGGAGTTTAAAAGGCTTGAGGGCGTGGATATCTTTTCGTACGATTTCACTCATGTGTTGATTGACCCGCCGCGCGCTGGGTTGGACGAAGCCTCAAGAGAGTTCGTGAAAAGATTTCCAAATATCATCTACATCTCATGCAATCCCCAAACGCTTGAACGCGATCTGACCGACCTTACGAAAACGCACAAAGTCGTCCGTTTCGCGCTGTTCGACCAGTTTCCATATACTAAGCATATCGAAAGCGGAGTGATGCTGGAGAGATTATGATATACTTCAAAATTATTTTTTACAAACGGGATATTTGATGGAAAATCATTCAAAACTTGGCATAGCGTCGTTTGCGGTTAGTATCATCAATATAACTTCTATTTTTGTACTTCACGTCGCGGGCGTAAATCTGCAGTTTTCGATAATAGGGCTGTTTTACTTCATCTTTGTAGGAGTTGGCTTTGGGCTTGGCGTAAACGTCTTTCGCGCAAAAAACAAAAAAAAGATATTTGGGATTTTGGGAATGGTATTTTCCATCGCCGCGTTTTTTGCTCTTCTTGTTGTTACGACATAAATCATCAT
>JAITEH010000112.1 GCA_031282125.1 Campylobacteraceae bacterium | reverse complement strand
CCAGAGCTTATAGATTATGCTATGCCTGAAAACGGCGTTTTTCACAACCTCATACTTGCAAAAATGAAAACGCGCTATTTTGGTCATGCAAAACAGTTCATGCACGCTTTTTGGGGCGTGGGACAGATGAGTTTTGTCAAACATGCCGTGTTTGTCGGAGAAGATGCGCCGAATTTGCAGGATCATGAAGCTATTTCAAAATTTATACTGAATAGAGTAAGCAAAGATAATATCGTCATAAGCGAAGGAATCTGCGACGCGCTTGATCATGCTTCGCCGAACGCCTGCTATGGCGGAAAATTGGGACTTGACTGCACGGGCGGCGAGATAGAAACGAGTGTAAAAGAGATTATAAGCGACGATTTATTGTTGGACAAAATGTCTTCTATTTGTCAGGATATAAAAAACGTGCGTCAATTTATGACCGATACGAAAACCCCAGTAACATTTATAGCTATAAAAAAAGAGCGGCTTATAAAAGAGGTCTTTAAAACGCTGCGGCCTGTTAGAAAACATACAAAACTGTTGGTTTTTACGGATTTTGGAAGCGACGATATAGACAATCTTTACATGTTGATTTGGAAAGTTACGAACAACATAGACGCAAAGCGAGATTTGTTCATAGAAGATGAGTTTTTCGGTATAGACGCTACGAAAAAAGGCGCACTTGAAGGGTACAATCGCGAATGGCCTAACGTTGTAAACTGCGATAAAAATATATTGGACAGTTTGCGAAAAAGAGGGCTTATAGACGCTTCGGATGAGCTTTTGAAGAAGTTTTGGATATAGCCCGTCGTATTAACTAAATTTCGATAGAATTCATCTATCTAAAACTTCAGGAAAACTTATGAAACGAGTGAGTTATAAGCCTCTTTGCGAGCGCTTTCACATTCCAAGACCGACTTTGATTGAGTGGCAAAAACAGTCAAAAAACGATGAAAAAAACTGGCGTTCCCAACATATTGAGTATTTAAGAGAGCAAATCGACGCCGAAGAAGAGACAAAAAAAGAGTTGAGCGAGAAAGCGATACTTGTTGAAGAGCTTTTTTTGATATGCGTCTATCTCTTTCTTACATGCACAAAAAGTATCCCCCAAAAACAGGATTTTAAAAGAGGCATTAAAGAGTTTTTGCTCTATCCGAAAAAATCAATGGAACTTCAGCATGAGTTTGCCAAACGTATCTGGAAAGAAGATGAAGAGACCAACAACAGCTACTTAAAAAATCTGCTTTTGATAGATAGTTTAAGCATTTTTCAATACCATGTTTTAATCCGCGCCGTACTTGAATTTAACCTTAGACTTTTCAATAATGAGCACCTGAATTGCAATGAAGGACTTAAGGGTAAAACATGGCAGGAGCTATATACGTACGATAAAGAGTTTTCGTTGAAAAATATTACCGATTATTTTAAAAAAGTCGGTATTTTGCTATAAAAGTAAATTATATTTTACCGTTTTTTAGTAAAACTGCATAGTTCGCAAAATAGGCTTTCTACCACATAAAAGCAACAAAATAGCAACTTTTTTAGTAAAGTTTTTTTTACTAAAAAAGTTGCTATCCAAACAAATTTTATCCCTTTAAAATGTTGCATATTTACACACTTCATATTTTATAAGAGCCAAAATAATAATCTTTGATATCCCCTGAAAGAATAATATATTAAGATAAAAAAATATTACAGAACAGCTTTTTAAAGCAAAAATTAGGAGTAATGCATGGAGCATCAAGAACTCTACGGTAAAATAGCTCAAAGATTAGACTCTTTGGCTAAATTTCCAAAGATTAAAGAAGAGCGATCAATAAACGAATTGATGCAGGAGAACGGTATATCCAGACGTGATTTCATGAAATGGGCTGCGGGTATGACCGCTATGTTGTCATTGCCGGCTACTTTCACGCCGTTGATGGCGCAGGCTGCCGAACTTACCGACAGACTTCCCGTTATCTGGCTTCACATGGCAGAATGTACCGGCTGTAGCGAGAGTTTATTAAGAACGGACGCGCCTACGATTGACAGTTTGATATTTGACCATATATCGCTTGAGTATCATGAAACGGTAATGGCAGCGGCAGGCTGGCAGGCAGAACACAATCTGGAAGACGCCATCAAAAAATACAAAGGCAAATATATTCTTATGGTTGAGGGCGGAATCCCCGCAGGCAGCAGCGAGTTTTATTTGACTGTCGGACCTCACGGTAAAAAAGGCGCAGAACATGCAAGAGACGCGGCGGCAGACGCGGCGGCTATATTTGCTATAGGCACATGTTCAAGCTTCGGCGGCATCCAAGCAGCCCACCCAAATCCTACAAATGCGAAACCTTTGAGCAAAATCACAAATAAACCTGTTATAAATGTTCCGGGATGTCCTCCAAGCGAGAAAAATATCGTAGGAAATGTTTTGCATTATATATTCTTCGGTACGCTTCCGTCTTTAGACGTATATAATCGTCCGAAATGGGCTTACGGACTTAGAATCCACGATCTTTGCGAAAGACGCGGACATTTTGACGCAGGCGAATTCGTACAGCAGTTCGGCGACGAGGGAGCTAAAAAAGGCTACTGTTTATACAAAGTAGGATGCAAAGGTCCTTACACTTTCAATAACTGTTCGCGCGAGAGATTCAACCAGCACACATCATGGCCAGTTCAGGCAGGACACGGCTGTATCGGATGCAGCGAGCCTGATTTTTGGGATACGATGGGCACTTTTGAAGAGCCGCTCGGAGACAGACTTTACAACACTCTTTATTCTGTAGGTGCGGATGCGACTGCGGATAAGGTCGGAGTTGCTATTTTGACGGTTACTGCGGTTGGCATTGCGGCTCATGCTGCTATTTTGGCATTTAAAAAAGATAGAGCTTAGGAGAGTGAATAATGAGTAAAAGAATAGTAGTAGATCCGATTACCAGAATAGAGGGACATTTAAGAGTTGAAGTAGTCGTTGATGATAATAATGTTGTAACCGAAGCTTATTCCTCAGCTACGCTTTGGAGAGGACTTGAACAGATTTTAAAAGGCAGAGATCCGCGCGATGCAGGCTTTTTTACACAAAGAATATGCGGCGTTTGTACGTTTTCACACTATAAAGCGGGCATTGTTGCGGTAGAAAATGCGCTTGGCATTACTCCTCCATTGAATGCGCTTTTAACAAGAACGCTCATGAACAATGCGCTTTTCTTACATGACCATCCCGTACACTTTTATCAATTGCACGGACTTGATTGGGTCGATATAGTTTCAGCTCTAAGCGCAAACCCTAAAAAAGCAAGCGACGAAGCGTTTAAATATGCAGAGACGCCTTACGCGACAGGCGCAGACCAGCTAAAAGCTGTACAAGATAAAGTAAAAGCATTCGCAGGCAAAGGACATTTAGGACCTTTCAATAACGGTTATTGGGGACATAAAACTTACCATTTGACGCCTGAACAAAATTTGATAGCTCTTTCACACTATCTTGAGTGTTTGAAGATACAAAGAACGGTTGCTCAAATGATGGCGATTTTCGGCGCGAAACAGCCGCATCCTCAAAGCTTGACTGTCGGCGGCGTTACATGTGTTATGGATTTGCTTGACCCGTCCAGACTTGGAGAGTATCTTGTTAAATTCCAAGAGATTGCTGATTTTATCAACCGCGCTTACTATCCTGACCTTGTTATGGCAGGAAAAGCGTATGCTGCTGAAAAAAGCGTAACAGGCGATATGGGCGTAGCAAATCTCTTTACATTCAAAGAGTTCCAGCTTGGCGCGAACGATTGGTTGTTTGACAGCGGTATCATTCTAAACGGCGATATCAGTAAAGTACATGAAGTCGATGAGAGTAAAATAACAGAAGAGGCTACGCGCTCATGGTATCAAGACAATGAGCCTTTACATCCGTATGACGGCAAGACAAATCCGAACTATACAGGATTTAAAGACGCTCAAACTATCGACGGCGACAACAAATCCTCATCTACAAAAGTTATAGATGAGAACGGCAAATACTCATGGATAAAAGCTCCACGATATGACGGCAAACCTATGCAAGTAGGACCTTTGGCAAATATAGTTATAAATTACGCTAAAGGCAATGAGAGAGTAGCAAAAGTAGTAGAGAAATTCTTGAAAGACACAGGACTTCCTGTCGGCGCTGTTTTCTCAACTTTGGGACGAACCGCATGCCGTATGATAGAGGCGAAAGTTGTTGCCGATAACGGACTTGAAGCGTTCAATAACTTGATTGCAAATTTGAAAGTAGATCAAGAGACATGCGCTACATATACGATTGATAAAAACAAAGAGTATAAAGGCAGATACATAGGACATGTGCCAAGAGGAACGCTAAGCCATTGGGTGAAAATCAAAAACGGACTTATTGAAAATTATCAAGCCGTTGTTCCATCAACATGGAATGCTTCTCCAAAAGACGCAAGCGGCGCAAGAGGCCCTTACGAGGAGTGCTTGATAGGTCTTAAGATAGCGGATTTATCAAAACCTTTAGAGATTATCAGAGTCATTCACTCATATGATCCTTGCATAGCATGTGCGGTGCATGTAATGGATACTAAAGGCAATGAGATTGGTTCGTATAAAGTCTCTCAAGATAATTTAGCCTAACAGGAGGAGAATATGTCTAAAGAATTACTCGCCAGAGAAGCAGAGACAGAATATACCGCCTCTACAAGATGGGTGCATTGGATACGGTTTTTTTCCATTATAGCGCTTACGGTTACGGGATTTTATATAGCGTATGTCTTCGCCGCGCCCGAAATATCAAGCGAACCGACTCTATTTTTGCATGCTAAGATAAGAATGGTGCATGAGATATTCGGCTTTTTGCTTATAGCCGTTACGATATACAAAAGTTACATATTTTTCTTTGACAAAAGCAAAGTAGAGAAACTTGAAATTAATTCGGCAAAAGACGTTGTGAACTTTAAGATTTGGATAGCGCAGATAAAATATTATCTGTTTTTAGGCGAACACCCTAAATTAAAAGGCGCTTATAATCCATTGCAGTTTGCGGCGTATGTATTGTTATACATTATGATTGCGCTTTTGAGTCTAACGGGACTTATACTGTATGTACACATCTATCATGACGGGCTTGGCGGCGTTTTATATCCGCTAATGCGATGGTTTGAAGCTGTCATGGGAGGCTTGGCTAATGTCAGAGTGATACACCATATCGCTATGTGGATAGTTTTGATATTTGTTCCCGTACATGTTTATATGGTTATCTTTAATGCCATAAAAGGCAAAGAGGGCGCATTAGACGCTATTGTAAGCGGTTTGAAGTTTAAACACAAAAACCACTAACAGCATTTCATGAGAATACTACTGCTTGGTATCGGCAATATAATGTTCTCCGACGAGGGTGTCGGAGTTCATTTGTGCCGA
>JAITEH010000066.1 GCA_031282125.1 Campylobacteraceae bacterium | reverse complement strand
GACCTTGCGGACCTTGCAGCGAGATATTTATAGATCAAGGCGCAGAGCATTTTCACGGCAGTGAAGATTATATGGGCGGAGACGGAGATAGATTTTTGGAGATTTGGAATCTTGTGTTCATGCAGTACGAAAGAGGAATTGACGGCAAATTAACGCCTCTTCCAAAGCCGTCGATTGATACTGGCATGGGGCTTGAGAGGGTTACTGCGATAAAAGAGGGCAAATTAAATAACTACGAAAGCTCTTTGTTCATGCCTTTGATTAACGAAGTGGCAAAACTTTGCGGCAAACCTTATAAAAGCGAAAGCGGAGCAAGTTACAGAGTTATAGCCGACCATATCCGTTCAGTTGCGTTTTTGCTTGCTCAAGGCGTCAATTTCGACAAAGAGGGCAGGGGATATGTGTTAAGACGCATTTTGCGAAGAGCCGTAAGACACGGATATCTTTTGGGGTTGAAAGAGCCTTTCATGCACAAGCTCTTGGATACTTTGTGCGGCTTGATGGGCGGACACTACTCATATTTGATACAGAAAAAAGAGGCTGTAAAACAGCAGATTTTTCTTGAAGAGGAGAGATTTTTTGTCACGATAGCTTCGGGATTGGAGCTTTTTGAAGATGAGCTTCACAGAACGAAAAAAGAGTTCAGCGCAGACGTAGCTTTCAAGCTTTACGATACTTTCGGATTTCCTTTGGATTTAACGCAGGATATGTTGAGAGATAAAAATATAGTCGTCGATGTGAAACGCTTTGACGAACTCATGAGCGAACAGAAAAAACGCGCCAAAGCTTCATGGAAAGGCAGCGGAGATAAAGCCGTGCATGGAGACTTTAAAGAGCTTTTGGATAGTTTTGGCGTAAATAAATTTGTAGGTTACGAAACCACAAAAACAAAATCCAAAATCTTAGCGCTTTTGGACGATAATTTCAAAAGAGTAGAAACGCTTAAAGGAGCCGGCTGGGCGCTGCTTGACACTACTCCTTTTTATGCGCAAAGCGGCGGACAGTGCGGCGACAGCGGCGAACTTACAGGCAAAGCGGAAGTTTTAGATACTCAAAAGTTTTTTGAGTTAAACCTAATACAAGTAAACGCAAAAACCATTTTAAAAAGCGGTGACGAAGTTGAAGCCGTTGTGGACGCCAAAAGAGCCGAGATAACAAAACACCACTCCGCCACGCACCTTTTGCACAGTGCGTTAAGAGCCGTGCTTGGAGAACATGTAGCGCAGGCTGGCTCTTTGGTGGAAGCCGAAAGACTTAGATTTGACTTTTCACATCCAAAAGCGTTGAGCGTTCAAGAGATACGAGAAGTAGAGGATTTTGTAAACAGAGCCATACTAAGCGCTATCCCAAACAGTACGCAAGTCATGAATATAGAAGATGCAAAAAAAAGCGGCGCGATAGCATTGTTCGGCGAGAAATACGGCTCTTCGGTGCGCGTAGTGAAATTTGGCGATGTGAGTATAGAGTTTTGCGGCGGCGTTCATGTAAATAACACAGGCATAATAGGAAGCTTTTTCATCACAAAAGAGAGCGGCGTAAGTGCGGGTGTGCGAAGGATAGAGGCTGTTTGCGCAAATGCCGCGTTAAAACTTGCCGCCTCATGGAGACAAGAACTTGGCAAAATCAAAGAAGAGGTCAAAAACAAAGACGCATTTATCGGCATAGAGAGATTTAAAAGCGAGATAAAAGAGCTTAAGAGCAAGATAAATTCGCTTGAGTCAAATATCGGCAAAAATATACAAAGCGTTACGATAGAAGGCGTTGAGGTCATAGTCGATGAGATTAAGGCGGGCGATATAAAAAACCGTATAGACGAGATTAAAAATCAAAAAGAGAGAGTTGCGGTTCTGCTTTTTCAAGAGACGGAGGGCAGGGTAACGATAGCGGCAGGCTCGAAAAACAGCGCCGTGAAAGCGGGAGCATGGATAAAAGAGATAGCCTCTATCGTTGGCGGCGGCGGCGGCGGAAGAGATGATTTCGCGCAAGCTGGCGGCAAAGACGCTTCTAAGATCCAAGAGGCGAAAAAAGCGGCGTTGGAATATGCGGCAAAGATTTTAAAAGCTTAAAAAATGCCGCTCTATGAACGTAAAAATACCTGCTTTGGCGATATTGTAGATTTCGGAGAACTTTCATGATAGCGCTTGGTTCCTCGTCTTCTACAAGAGCGAAGATTTTGAAAGATGCTCATATAGATTTTATCCAAAGAGCTTATGAGTTTGACGAGAGCGCGGTAAAAGACAAAAATGCGTACGAATTGATATATAAAATTGCAAAAGGCAAAGCGGCGCGTTATCTTGAGATATATCCTTTGGATATGCCTTTTGTCGTCGCGGATACTGTGGTGGTCGCGGGCGGTAAGATTCTTGGAAAAGCGCAGGATATAGACGAGGCGCGCGAAATGCTGCTTTTGCAAAGCAACAACAGCGTCTCAATCGCTACTTGCATGATATACAAAAGTTTGAGATTAGAATTTATCGATTTGTCTGTTACTTCGTACGAATTTGACAGATTTAAAAATGATGATTTGGAAATTTATCTAGAAAGCAACGAGTGGCAGGGTAAAGCAGGGGCTTGCATGGTAGAGGGATTTTGTAAGCCTTATATAAAAAGCGTTCATGGGTTTGAGAGTACGGCGATGGGGCTTAGTATCGAAAAACTTCTGCCGTTTTTGGAGCTTGGATAGTGTTGGAATGCAGGAAGCTTAGGATTTTGGACGGCGATAAAGAGTTGCTTGATATAGCTTTTGGACTAAACGGTTCGTTATCTATCGTCGGACAGAGCGGAAGCGGCAAGAGTTTGACTTTGAAAGCGATTTTGGGACTTTTGCCTGCAAATCTCACATGCGAAGCGGAATTTGAAGCAGATTTTAGTATGAATGCAGGAGAGACAATAGGATTTATACCGCAAAATCCTTTTACTGCTTTGTCGCCCATGACGAAAAT
>JAITEH010000104.1 GCA_031282125.1 Campylobacteraceae bacterium | reverse complement strand
GAAAATAGACATAAAATTGGTTTCTTTTTTGGATTTTCAAGATGGAAACATAACTTCATCAAACCGTTTTTTGCAAAAGAGCAGTTTGCGGATTTTAGATTTGTAAATCCTCTCTTTGGTAGCAATCACCTCAAAAAAGCGTGCAAACTTGGGCTTGATGAGAATTCGCTCATTTATATTTGGGGCAAAAAGCCATTTGATGAAATAAAAGAGTTCGCAAAACAAAAATCTATCCCTATTTTTTATGTAGAAGACGGTTTTATAAGGTCTATAGAGCTTGGTTCGGATTTGACGAAGCCGTACTCTTTGGTCGTCGATAGATATGGTATCTATTTTGACGCGTCGAACAAAAGCGAATTGGAAGAGATATTAAACAGTACCGTTTTTCATGAAGATATACTAAAAACTGCCCAAAAAGTACGCGAGTTTTTAGTCCGAAACCATATCTCAAAATACAATATCGATAAAGATGAAGAGATAAAAATAACTACAGATAAAAAAATCATATTTGTTGTGGGGCAGGTTGAAGATGACGCTTCAATCATTTACGGCGGCAGCGGCATGTCCAATATCGCGCTTTTAAAAAAAGTGCGAGAAGAGAATACCGACAGTTTTATTGTTTATAAACCTCATCCTGATGTTACGGTAAAAAATCGTATAGGAAAGTTAAGTGAAAAAATGACGCTTTTGTATGCAGATATTATCGTGAAAAACAGTTCCACAGACAGTCTGTTTGAAGTGTGCGATGAAGTCCATACGATAACGTCTCTTGTGGGATTTGAGGCGCTTTTAAGAGGAAAAAAAGTCATAACGTACGGTATGCCTTTTTATGCAGGGTGGGGATTGACGCAGGATAATTTGACAAATGATAGAAGAGTGCGCAGCCTAACGCTTGAAGAGCTGATAGCAGGCGCTCTTATCATATATCCGCGTTATATTAATTTAAAAACAGATGAAATTTGTGACATAATAATATTTTTAAAAAGTTTAAACGAAGAAAAAATAAGATACAATACCGTCGGAAATTTTAGGAGGGGCAGATTACTAAGATTTGTTGTACGCAAGACGCAAATGTTGTATCGAATGTTAAAATAATGAATAATATAGGCGATTTAAATAATCAAAATATCTTATTGTTGCAAGGTCCTATGGGAAGTTTTTTTAAAAGACTCGATAGAGTTTTTAGAAAAAAAGGCGCAAAAACTTACAAGATAGCATTTAATGCGGCAGATTGGTTTTTTTCCAATAGAGACAATGTCATATCCTACAAGGGTACTCCAAAACTCTGGCAAAATTTTATAACTGATTTTTTGCATGAGCATAAAATAGATAAGATTTTCATCTTCGGCGATTGCAGATTTTACCAGAAGATTGCCGTCAAAACGGCTGATTCTCTTGGCATAGAAGTTTTTGTTTTTGAAGAGGGATATGTAAGGCCAAATTATATCACGCTTGAAAAATATGGCGTCAACGGTAACAGTAAACTTCCGCAAGCCATATCTTTTTACGAACAGTTGCCGCAGCATGAGGCAAAACAGCCTTCAGATATGAAAAACAGCTTTTTTTCTGTGGCTGTGAGCGCGATAATCTACTATCTCATAGCCAATACTTTCAAATTTTTATATCCGCACTATATCCATCATAGAGATTTTTCCGTATTTAAAGAGGCGTTTTACGGTGTCAAAAACTTCATACGAAAGATAATATATACGCTAAAAGACAGTCCTTATAACAGACTCTTTAAAAATCAGCTGTCAAAAAAATACTTTTTTGTACCGTTGCAGGCAAACGATGATGCGCAAATCAAAAAACACTCTTCATTTAAAAATATGAGAGAATTTATAGAGGTGGTTTTGACCTCTTTTGCGCGCTGCAGTGATAAAGAGTGTTTTATTGTATTCAAGCATCATCCGCTTGACAGAGGCAAAGTGAATTATACAAGTTTTATAAACGCGCTGTCTAAAAATCTCGGCATTGAAAAGCGCGTTATAACGCTCTATGAGATTAATATACCAAACACTTTGAAAAATGCGCGCGGAACAGTCACTATCAACAGCACCGTAGGATTATCGTCTTTGTATCACGGCACACCTACCATCTCGCTTGGTAAGGCGGTGTATAATATCAAAGGCATTACCTGTAAGGGAACGACACTGGATGAGTTCTGGGAAAATCAAACTGCGCCGAACAAAGCTTTATTCAAAAAATTTACAAATTTTCTTATCCAAAACTCTCAAATCAACGGTAGTTTTTACGGCAGAATGGGCGATTTGGAAAAGCTTTAAAGCATAATTCCTCTTAGCGTGTAATAAAATATTGCCGATAGTACGCCAACGGCGGGTACTGTTATAAGCCATGCCGCGATGATGGTCTTTAGGGCCGAACGCTTTACAAATTCGTGTTTTTTGACCGTCTTGATAGCCTTTTTCTCTATCTTTGTGGTTTTTATATCTATCTCGCTGGCTCTTGCTAAGAGTCTTTTTTCTTCATTGATTTTTGTTATCAACTCTTTAATGAAAAGCGGATCTATGTTTTTTAATTTGCCAAGACTCTCAAGCTCCATCTTATAATCTTCTAATTTTTTCTGCTCAAGTTTCATTTTGACTTTTTTTGGATTTGTGATTAATCCGTCTTTTATACTGTTTCTCATGAGCCATTCGCGTAAAAATCCCACACCAAATATTCCGCCTATCGCCGTGTGAGTCGAGCTTACGGGAAGTCCTAACTGCGAAGCAGCGATAACGGTAATGGCCGCCGACATGGCAATACAAAAAGCTCTCACTTGGTCAAGCTCCGTTATCTCGCTGCCGACAGTTTTTATAAGTTTTGGCCCGTATAAGACAAGCCCTACGGCGATTCCAGCCGCTCC
>JAITEH010000006.1 GCA_031282125.1 Campylobacteraceae bacterium | reverse complement strand
AGTTGTTGTTGTTTACAACAACAACTTCAAACAAGTCCTCACGCTTTATCCTCGCAAAATCAAAAATACATCGGCGACACAAATGCGTGGGTTTAAAGATTAATATTTATTTCATTGCTTTGTCGCTTCGCGACTCGCAATGACGGAATGCAAGATGGATTCCCGCCTGCGCGGGAATGACGGAATACACCTATCTTTTGTAATTCCCATAAATCCATCCTTTAAAACTATCAAAACATGAAAAACTTTGATTATTTATATATTCTTCTTACATTCGCTTCTTGCACTACATTCATCACAATTAGGGTTTTCTGATTTACACCACTTTCGTCCAATTTCCCAACAAGAAGAATCAATAATTCCGGGAAATATCGGATATAATTCTCTTGCTTTATAAATTACCATTTCACGAGAAGCGCCTTTTGAAACACATCCCATACGTTCCATTACACGCATTACATGTACATCAGGAGATATATCTATAGAGTAATAATCAGCAAACTCTATTTTGAATTGTTTTGCTAATATATTAGCTGCCATTGTCGCAATCTTAATACCGCAACCTCTAAATTCAAGAAATCTATAAACGACTAATGCGCTGCTTGGTTTTCCGCGCCATATTTTAGAAGCATCTCCTTCATATTTTCTCTTAATATCTTGTACTCCATCATAAAATACTTTAGCCATATCATCATTAAATCTATGCAATGTTTTCTTTGAAAATATATCTTCATATTCCTTTAATGATTTTTCTGCTAACTCATTAATATCGGATGTTTTTAATTCATCAAATACTATTTTTGGTATAATCCATGCTCTATCTGCCTTTACTTGTCGATCCATTAAACATCCCAAAACAAAAGCATGGGGCTTATGTTCAATATCACTCAATAGACTGTTTACTTCTTTATTGTTCTCAACAAAAGAAATTTGTTTTATTTTTGGTTTTTTAAATTGCTGTATTCCAACCTCAATAATCTTTTTCATATTCATATTTCACTCCTTAAAATTATTATGCTATCATTTTTAATCACAAATGAGATATGTGCAAATTACCCTCCGCCCACAAAGCGTAAAAGTTCGACATTGTCGCCCTCTTTCAACTCGCATGTTTTCCAATTTTCCTGTTTTACTATATTCAGATTCACAGCCGCCGCCATGACTTGATTTTCTATCTGTAGATTTTTTATCAATTCTTCAAGCGTTTTCGCATCGGTTTTTAACTCTTCGCCGTTTACATGTAAAGTCATTTTAGCCCTTTTGAAATCTTATCATCTGAAACCGTTCGCCCAAAAACGACGGGTCAATAAGCTGCATGGCTTTGCCAAGCTCCATTCTGTATTCATTTTCTTTGACGCTGTTTTTCAGTATCTCCAGCAAATCGACAAGTCCAAAATCCACAAGAGCCTTAGCTTGCTTACAAAATGCGCGCTCTTTAAATCCGCTTTGCTCGAAAGCGTCTTTCAAATGCAAGAAATTTACATCATAAGTCAAATCGCTCTTTTTGCATAAAGAGCTCAAATCTTTAGTCTCTTTGTCTTTCGCATAATCCGTAAGAGAAAAAAACGGATATGTTTTGTGCGCGCTGTAAACACGCAGCGAGATGTCGCCGCGCGGCTCTTTCTGCCCATAATCAAATGTGATAAATTCGCACTTTTGCACAGCATTCGAGAGCTTACATGCAAACTCTTCGTAGCCTTTTGCAACTTCGCCTTTTGTGATGCCATAACGCTCACAAAGCTTTTTTGTCTCTTCATCTATCTTTTGAAAAATCGGCTCGCCGTCCGACATGTAAAGTATTTGATTATCTTTCACCACTTCGCATGTAAAGGCGTCAAAGAGTTCATTCGCAACGACAAAAGCCTCTTTTGCCTTAAACTCTTTCAAGTCTTAAAACCAGTGAAATTTTACGATATCGCCAAACGACTCTTTGAGATATCTCTTTTGCGCCGCTTTGATTTTCTCCTGCGGCTCAATGATAACAAATGTCAGAGTATCCAAAAGTTTCGGATTTAGCGTATAGATGAACTGCACCATATCCGCCAAAAGATAACCGTGATGCGCTCCTATCTCCACAACTGCGCATTTTTCGGATAAAAAACCGCTTTTTATGACGCTTATCAATCTTTTGGCGATAGTCCCTCCGAAAAACATGGAAGCGGTAACGGAAGTAGCAAAATCGCCTTTTTTGCCGATGTCGGGCATAGCTGCGTAGTAGCCGTCTTTGCTGTACAGCCACTCATGCATATATTCGCTAAATGGGATTATCATTTAACTGTTTCAACAGCCTTTTCAAATCTTGCAAAACCTTTATCAATCTCATCTTTCGTGATTGTGAGAGGCGGCAAAAATCTAACGGTATTTCGTCCCGCTTTCAAGACCAAAACGCCCTTGTCAAAAGAGGCTTTTATGATTTTTGAGACTGTGTCGCTATCCTTGCACTGTATGCCGCGCATCAAACCAAGTCCAGTTTTGCCTAAAAATAGATTTGGGTGATTTTTAACGCTGTCGCTTAACTTCTCGTCAAAATAGTCAATGTTTTTTTGCAAAGAGCCGTCTGCATGATAATTTTCCAAGATATCCAACACCTCAAGTCCTGCGCGAGTGCTTAAAAAATTGCCGCCAAACGTGCTTCCGTGGTCACTGTAGGTAAATATATCTTTATGTTTTGTCATCACCGCGCCGATAGGAACGCCGCCAGCTAATCCTTTGGCAAGCGTGATGATGTCGGGCTCTATATCGTAAAGTTTTGTCGCTAAAAATTCGCCGCTTCTAAAAACGCCCGTTTGCACTTCATCTACTATAAACAGAAGGTCGTTTTTTTGCAAAAATGCGGCAAGCTCTTTAATCTCTTTTTTATCAAACGCTTGCACACCGCCCTCGCCTTGCACAAGCTCTATCATAACTCCAACCGTTTCATCGTCTATGGCGGAGTAGATATCTTTTATCTGATTTTTGTACGCAAATCCTTCGGGATAAGGACTGAAAGCATTTTGATGAAAACTCTCCTGCCCTGTCGCTTTCAGCGTTGTGATGGTTCTTCCATGGAAGGAGTATTCAAGCGTCAAAACTTTGTAGCGTTTATTTTTAAATCTATTTTGTCCGTATTTTCTCGCTATTTTTATCGCGCCCTCATTGGCTTCTGCGCCGCTGTTTCCAAAAAACACAGCCATATCAAAACCGCTTAACTCTACGATTTTTTTGGCTAATTTCGCTTGAGGTTCTATCAAAAACAGATTTGATGTGTGGGTGATATTTTGCACTTGGTCATAGATAGCGTCAGCTACTCTTTTGTTTCCATGACCAGCGCTCACGACGCCGATACCGCTCGTAAAATCTATAAAATCTCTTCCGTCTTCACTGAAAAGCGTTGCATTCTGCCCTTTTTTAAAGTTAATATAATTTCTATTGTATGTATGCAAAACATACTGTTTATCCATCTCTTCCAAAGTCATATTCTCATCCTTTAACTAAGTTTAGGTAATTTCCATTTTCTATAGTAGGCAAAAAGCCTCAAAGCCACGCCAATCGCAAATACTATAACGCTGCTTAAGAAATTCATAGCGTTAAATTCGTTCAAAATATACATGGCAAGCGATACTATGATAGCAACCGTAGCGTAAAATTCGCCGACTAAAAAAAACGGTATTTTATTTAACAGCATATCTCTTAGACAACTCCCGCCTACAGCCGTTATCAAACCAAGCATGATAATACCAAAAACATTAAATCCCGCGTCAATGCCGACAAGCGAACCTGATATGGCAAACGACACAAGACCCAATGTATCGCTGACGATAAATATCGTGGTCTGTTCCAATTTATCATGCCTGTTTAGTTTCAGTAAAACCGCCGCCATAATCACGCCAATAACCAGAAATGTCGGCAAAATATGAGTAAAAGTATAAGGCATTTTGTCGGCGATAGTATCTCTTGTTATACCGCCGCCAAGAGCCGTTAAAAAAGCTGCTATAAAAATGCCGAGCAAATCCAGCTTTTCTCTTACAGCCATGTAAAATCCGCTAAGCGCAAATGCAATAATTCCGAAAATCTCAGCAATCTCAAAAATGCTCATAAATCTCTTTAGCCCTCAAGAAAAAAATAAAGGATTATAGCCAATATAAACCCATTTTTCTTTTACGCCGCTTAGCTTTTTATCTTTTTTACAAAATTAATGACTATAATTAGATATAAATTTACATTTAGGAAGGTATCACATGAAAGAGTTTAACTATTATAATCCTGTCAAGATTCTTTTTGGCAGCAAACAGTCTCAAATAGCCGGGATTTTAAAAGCAGACGGGCATTCGAAAGTTTTGCTTGTTTACGGACAATCTTCAATCAAAAAAACAGGTTTGTACGATGAGATTGCCGCGGCTCTAAAGAGTGCAGGCATAGAATTCATAGAACATGGCGGTGTGAGCTCAAATCCTGTTCTTTCACATGCAAGAGCAGGAGTCAAAAAAGCAAAAGATGCAACGGCTATCCTTGCTGTGGGCGGCGGAAGCGTTATAGATGAAAGTAAAGCCATAGCGGCGGCAACTGCGTCAAAATATGATGTATGGGAACTGTATGAGGGCAAAAAACCTACGGACGCGCTGGATTTGTACGTGATATTGACAGTTTCTGCTACTGGAAGCGAGATGAATTCGGGCTCTGTTTTGACAAACGAAGAGACAAAAGAGAAACTCTCTTTTGGTTCGCCCCTTGTATATCCGAAAGTTTCTATCATAAATCCCTCTCTAACCGCAACTTTGCCAAAAGAGTATCTTGTATATTCGGCAGTTGATATCATAGCTCATGTATTGGAAGTGTATTTTACGGCCGAAGAACATCCTAAACTTTTAAACCGCTTTTGCGAAAATATCATAAAAAGCGTTATTAAAACGACCGAAGATATACTCAAAAACCAAAATGACATCGACGCAAGAGGCGAATTTGCCTTGTGCGCTACTTGGGCGTTAAACGGACTGACATCTTTGGGCGTGGGCGAATACTCATTTCCAAATCACATGATAGAGCACTCTTTAAGCGCGTTATACAATGTCCCTCATGGAGCGGGGCTTGCCGTAGTGTTGCCTGCGTGGCTGCAATGGTTCTATGACAATACGAAAAATCCGCAGGTTGAGCGGTTTGCTAAAAAGATATTTTCACAAAAAAATGCTCAAAATGGCATAATCGCTTTTAAAGCGTGGCTGGAAAAAGTAGGAGCGCCGATAAGTTTGAAAGATCTTGAGATAAAAAGCGGCGATATAGATAAAATAGCCGAAAATGTAGATTTTGTCTCTCATAGATGGGGACTTAAAGAGGAATACCCATATAAAAGCGTCAAAAAAATACTAAAATTGGCAAAATAACGGCAAAAATAAGAAATTTTCGGATTTTAAGTCAAAAGCAACGCTTTTTTTAAAAAAATTCTATATAATACAATATTTCAAATTTGCTTTTAAGGTTAAAGGGGCATAAAAAATGAAAAGAACGTTATTATCAATAGCGGCATGCACTGTCATTGCCGTTGCCGGAGTCAACGAAGTAACTCCTACTGTTGGCGGTGTATATCCGCTGAACTCGGATAAGTTTGACGAAGGTCCTACTTATGGTATAAGAATCGGTCTTGGATTGAATACAATCATAGATCAGGTAGAGTTTGCTTACGACTACTCTCCAGATATAGAATATGGAAACGGACAAAGTACGCATACAAATAGACTTTATTTAAATGCTATCAAAGACTTTAAAATCACTGATGATATCGTTCTTTATGGAATCACAGGTATAGGACATGAAGACATTTCAGGCAAAGACCTTAAAGATTACGGCGGAACTTTCTGGCAATATGGCGCAGGCTTAAAATACTATTTTAGTAACAATATGGCCTTAAGAGCAGAAATCCGACATGCGCTGAAATTTAAAAGCATGCCAGCAGACGATCTGTTTTATACAGTAGGTCTTACTATTCCGTTTGGCAACAAACAAGAACCTGTCGTAGTAGAAGAGCAACAGCAGCAAAAACCGCCGTCCTTGATAGAAATATATATTGAAGATAAAGAAGAGGTTATCGTAGAAGAAACGGTGGAAGAGCCAGTAGTAGAGCAGGAAGTTGAAGAGCAGCAGCCTGTAGCAGAAGAGCAAAGAAGCGCGCTGGAAGAAGCTGTCTTGAAAGCTATGGCGCTTAGTATTCCGGGCTTCGACCCAAGCTTATCTGGCACGCACAGATACTACAACTTTAATTTCAACAATGTAGATATTTTAGAAAAAGATAAAGACGTTGCCGATGCGATAGCAAAAGATTTAGGACAATTTGAAGGCGTAAGACTAAGAACAGAGGGACATACCGACGCTCTTGGCAGTAAATGGTACAATCTCAAATTATCACAAAAAAGAGCCAATATCGTGAAAAACGAGTTAATCAAGAGCGGTATTGCTCCAAATCAAATCGAGACTAAAGGTTACGGATTTGATTATCCTATCGCGCCGAACACTACAGAAGAAGGAAGAGCGGCAAACAGAAGAACTGAGGTTCTATTCGCAGCGACTGTAGCATATTTTGGTTTTAACAGCGCCGTATTGCCTGAAGAGGGAGACAAAGCCGTTAAATTAATAGCCGACAAACTCGAAGGTTTTGACAGCGTCAAGATAAGAGCCGAAGGACATGCTGACTCCGTAGGAAGCAAATGGTACAATCTCAAACTATCACAAAACAGAGCTGCTGCCGTCAAAAACAAACTTGTTGAGTACGGCGTAGATGCAGATAGAGTTGAAACTAAAGGCTTTAGCGACGACAAACCTCTCAAATCCAACGATACTGAAGATGGAAGAGCCGCAAACAGAAGAGTTGATGTACTTTTTGTCAACCCTAATAGATAAATTCCGATTGAGTGCGCTTAAAAACTGCGCACTCAAATATCTCACCACATATCATAACAAAAACAAAACTTCAAAGGATACAATCATGAGCAATGACGAAATCAAAGTCAAAGAGCCGCCTGTTCTTTTTGATAAAACACAAGCCATCATACAAGAATTATCGACTATATTCAACGCTCCTATTATCGCATATTGGAACAGTTATAGAGGCGGTGTTTGTCACAATGACGTTATCGTGCTTTATGATATATTGGAGAAGATCGGAAAACAAGAAAAAATTTATCTTTTTATAAACAGCGGCGGCGGAAACGGCAGCTCAAGTTCAAGAATCATAAATCTCCTTAGACAATACGCCAAAAATATCACAGCTCTTGTTCCGCTTGAGTGCGCTTCTGCGGCAACTATGCTTGCTATTGGGGCTGATGAGATACAAATGGGTCCTTTGGCATTTTTAACGGCTGTCGATACTTCGCTCACGCATGACCTCTCTCCGCTGGATAGAGACAATAACCGCGTCAGCGTAAGTTTGGACGAACTAAACAGAATAGTCAAACTCTGGGAAGAACATGCGACTAAAAATGACGTCAATACAAATCCTTATCAGCATCTTTTTCAACATGTACATCCGCTTGTTATAGGCGCGGTAGATAGAGCTGAAAGTCTTTCTATAATGCTTTGCGAAGAGATTTTGACAACGCACATGAGCGATAAAGAAAAAATCCAAAAAATAGCCAATACGTTAAACTCTAAATACCCCTCTCATGCATACCCTATACTTTATGATGAAGCCAAAAAAATAGGCTTAAACGTAACAAGAATGTCAAAAGATGTAAATACTCTGCTTTTAGATTTACATAGAACCTATTCTGAGATGGGTCAAAAAGCAACTGTAGATTATGATGAGAAAAACTCACACTCAAATGAAATTTTAAATATACATGAGAGTGAAGGTAAACAGATATTCTATCAAAATGATAAAGATTGGTTTTACAGAGCCGAAGAGAGGCGCTGGATAACGCTAAATGATAACTCAAGCTGGCGAAAAATAGAGAAAAATGAAAAGGGTAAGTTAATAAAAAGTATACTACATCTTGAATAAGTTAAATATCCCTCCAATATGACATCAAATATAACTAAATCTTATTAAAGAGTAAATAAAGTTTATTTTGATATAATCTCTACATTTTTTAATGGGAGAGGGATTATGAAGAAGATTGTATTAGC
>JAITEH010000172.1 GCA_031282125.1 Campylobacteraceae bacterium | reverse complement strand
GAGCGTTTAAGCTCTTTTTTCGTAGGAGCTCTTTTGTTTTCTCCATTCTCGTCCAACTCTATCTCATCTTCATCCAAATCGCTCTCTTCTTCATCTTCAAGCTCATCGTCAAAGCTTTTAAACAGCTCCTTGACTCTTCGCTCTCGATTTACGAGCGCCTCTTTGTACTCTAAGATGAAATCAATCAAATACGGTACGGAACAAAAAGCGTCTATGATAATATCTTCGCCAAGCTCAATTTTTTTGCTGATAAAAATCTCTTCATCTTTAGTCAAAAGCGATATCTGACCCATCTCCCTTAGATACATTCTAACGGGACTGTCGCTTCTTGACCACTCCAAAAGCTCTTTTTCATTTACCAAATCAAACTCGTCTTCAAGCGTTTCATCTTGAAGTTTTTGCTTCTCCTGCTCTCTTTTTTTAGCCTCTTCCAAATTGCGCATTTTGGCTATTTCGGCTGAAGTTAAAAGAGTTACGCTGTATTTTTTTAAAAGTCCTTCTATCTTTTTGATAACAATAGATGTTGGTTGTTTGGGAAAAAACTCTATCAATTCATCGTAAGTAACGTATCCTTTCTCATTTTTTTTCAAAAATTCTTCTAATGCTGTAAATACGTCTTTTTGTGCTGACATAGGTGTTACTCCTTGTAGAGTGTGGAAGTTATATAAAAAGGTTTGTATTATACCATAATTTTTTTAAACCTCATTGATACGCGCTAAAAAAGCATTTCAAAAAAATATTACAAAAAGTCGTTTTAAAATCGTTTTACTGGTTTACAATTTTATTAAATTTTCAAGGAGTCACACGATGTCTTTTCGTATAGAACATGATTTGATAGGAGATAAAGAGATCTCCAATGATTGCTATTATGGTGTGCAAACAGCACGAGCGCAAGAGAACTTTCATATAACGGGCGTAAAACTTTCAAGTTTTCCGACTTTTATAAAATCATTGGCTCTTGTTAAAAAAGCTGCCGCTTTGGCAAATTACGAGTTAAAACTGCTCAATGAAGCTAAGAAAAACGCTATTTGCGAAGCATGTGATGAAATCATAGGCGGCAAATATCACGACCAATTTGTAGTCGATATGATACAAGGGGGAGCGGGAACTTCAACAAACATGAATGCAAATGAAGTCATAGCAAACGTAGGTTTGGAACTCATGGGACACAAAAAAGGCGAGTACAAATACCTTCATCCGAACAATGACGTAAATCTGTCTCAATCCACAAACGACGCGTATCCTACGGCTCTTCGTATAGCTCTTTATGAGAGGCTTGGCGGCTTGATAGAGGCTATGGGCATCATCAAAGACTCATTCTCCAAAAAAGCTTTGGAGTTCAAAGACGTCATCAAAATGGGAAGAACGCAGCTTCAAGACGCCGTTCCTATGACTTTGGAGCAGGAGTTTAGAACGTATGCCGTCATGATAGGCGAAGATATCCAAAGAGTAGATGAGGCAAGACAGCTTGTGCGCGAAATGAATCTTGGCGCAACAGCCATAGGAACGGGTATCAACTCTCATCCCGACTACTCAAAACTGGTAGAGAGCAAACTTCAAGAAGTAACGGGACGTCCGTTCATAACGGCAAAAGATTTGGTCGAAGCTACGCAAGATACGGGCGCTTATGTGCAAATCTCGGGCGTTTTGAAAAGAGTCGCTACGAAAATGTCGAAAATCTGCAACGACTTGAGACTTTTAAGCTCAGGTCCAAGAACAGGATTTAATGAGATAAATCTTCCCGCTATGCAGCCCGGAAGTTCGATAATGCCAGGCAAAGTAAATCCTGTAATCCCAGAAGTTGTCAATCAAGTCTGCTTCCAAGTAATCGGCAGCGATATCACCGTTACATTGGCAAGCGAGGGCGGACAGTTACAGCTTAACGTTTTTGAACCTGTTATAGCTTACAATCTTTTCAACTCCGTAAATATGATGAGTCATGCGTTTAAAACGCTTGCTTACACTTGCGTGGACGGTATCACGGCAAACAAACAAAGATGTAAAGAGTTGGTACTTAACAGCATCGGTTTGGTAACGGCTTTGAACCCTTTCATAGGTTATGAAAACTCAACTTCCGTAGCAAAAGAGGCCTTAGAAACAGGCGGCTCTGTGTATAACATAGTTCTTGAGAGAGGACTTTTGGCAAAAGAGGAGCTTGAAGATATCATAAGACCCGAAAATATGATTAAGCCGCGCAATTTCGGATTATCTGAAAAACATAAATTAGATGGTAAACAAACCGCAAAAAAATAAAGGAGCATACAATGCTTAGCACTTTTTTTAGCCCTGAAGTACTCTTGATACTGCAAATAGTTGTAGTATTGGGAGCTATCTTCATAGGCGTTCGTTTGGGCGGTATAGCTATAGGCTATGCTGGGGGTATAGGTTTGGTGATTTTATGTCTGTTTCTTGGATTAAATCCAGGAGGCGTTACGGGAAACAATGTCTTGATTCCCATAGACGTTATCTTGATAATCATGTCGGTTATCGCGGCAATTGCGGCTATGCAAGTCGCGGGCGGGCTGGATTATCTAGTATATTTGGCGGAAAAGCTTTTAAGAAAACACCCTAAATATATAACGTTTCTTGGGCCTGCAGTAACGTATTTTCTGACGATATTTGCAGGTACGGGACACACGGCGTTTTCAGCTCTGCCCGTTATCGCGGAGGTGGCAAAAGAGCAAGGCGTTAAGCCGTCCGTTCCTTTGAGCGTCTCCGTCGTATCGTCGCAGATAGCCATCACAGCTTCGCCTGTTTCTGCAGCGGTTGTTTTCATGAGCGGCGTATTAGAGCCTCTTGGCGTAGGATATCTTACGATTTTGGCTATTTGTATCCCGACAACATTTACAGCCTGCATGATAACTGCTTTTATCTGCAATCTTTTCGATACGGATTTGAGTAAAGACGCAGTTTATCAGCAAAGATTGAAAGAGGGTTTGGTCAAGCTTCGCGGTCAAAGCGAGTTTGTTGCCAAAAAAGGCGCGAAGCTATCAGTCCTTCTTTTCTTGCTCGGCGTTTTGGCTGTTGTTTTGTACGCCACAGCTATCAGCAGTACTGTTAAGTGGATTGAAAATCCCGTCGTAGGACGAGACGCGGCTATCATAATGCTCATGCTTACAATCGCAACTCTTATCGCGTTTTTTTGTAAGATAGACACCGATAAAGTCTTGAATGCCTCCACATTCAAGTCGGGTATGACGGCTTGCATCTGCGTTCTTGGCGTTGCGTGGCTTGGTTCTACTTTCGTAAACGGCAATATTGACGGTATCAAAGGTCTTGCGGGTAATTTGTTACAGCAATATCCATGGATGTTGGCAATAACGCTGTTTTTTGCAAGTACGCTTTTGTATTCGCAGGCAGCTACCGCAAGAGCGCTTATTCCTACGGCGATTTTGCTTGGCGTCGAACCGACAACGATGATAGCGTCTTTCGCGGCTGTGAGCGCATTGTTTGTGCTGCCTACATACCCTACTCTTTTGGCTGCCGTTCAAATGGACGACACAGGAAGTACGAGGATAGGAAAGTATGTTTTCAACCATCCGTTTATATTTCCGGGGGTATTGGCCATAGCAATAGCCGTAGCGTTAGGATTTTTACTAGCGCCTATTTTGATTTAGGGGTTCTTTAGGGGTGGTAGGGCGTTTCGGTACGCTCTATCCTTATACAAAATCAGTTTGTCATTTTGAGACTATTTTTATTTAAGGAGAATACAATGAAACCGTTTAAACAAATACTTGTTTTTTTATTTGTATGTTCGTCTGTTTTGTTCGCAAAACCGACCATATACATTTTGGCCACAGGCGGCACTATCGCAGGCGCTGGGGATTCTGAGATAAAGAGCAGTTACTCCGCAGGCGCAGTTACTGTGGATAAACTCATCGCCGCAGTTCCCGCTATAAATGAAATCGCAGCTATCAAAGGAGAGCAAATCTCCAGCATAGGCTCTCAGGAGATGAATAATCAAGTTTGGCTCAAACTCTCAAAAAGAGTCAATGAGCTTTTAGCGCAAAAAGACGTTGACGGCATAGTCGTTACTCATGGAACGGATACTATGGAAGAGAGCGCGTATTTCTTGCATCTAACCGTAAAAAGTAAAAAACCCGTCGTTTTTGTAGGAGCTATGAGGTCGGGAACTTCCATGAGCGCAGACGGCCCGATGAATCTATATAACGCCGTAAATGTCGCTATAAATAAAGAGAGTGCGGGCAAAGGCGTGCTTGTCGTGATGAATGACGAGATTCATTCGGCAAGAGAAGTTACGAAAACATTAACTACATCCGTCCAAACTTTCGCCTCTCCAAACAGCGGCAAAATAGGAACTGTTTTTTATGGAAACGTCGAGTACTTCATGCAGCCACTTAAAGCTCATACGGTAAATTCGGAGTTTGACGTGAGCAAGCTTCAAAGTCTGCCAAGAGTCGATATACTTTTTGCTCATCCTGAGGATTCTACGGTATTTGTAGAGGCTTCGGTAAATGCAAGCGCAAAAGGTATCATACATGCGGGCATGGGTAACGGAAATCTATTTCCATCAACGCAAGACGCGCTCGCAAAAGCCGTAAAAGAAGGAGTTGTGGTAGTTAGAAGTTCGCGCGTCACAAACGGCGCTACTACGCTTGAGGGAGAAGTGGACGATAAAGCGTTTGGTTTTATAGCGGCAAATTCTCTAAACGCTCAAAAAGCAAGGGTTCTTTTGATGCTGGGACTTACAAAAACCAATAATCCAAAAGAGCTTCAAAAAATGTTTTTAAAATATTAAAACTATTACGCACTTTTTATTTTTCCATGTTAGTCTAAAAAAATAACATGGAAAAATAGTTTTTTTGGATAAAATACGCTATATATATTTTAAAGCATTGTGAATCAAATGAAATTTTATGTAAAAATTTTTATTTTATTATTGACTATAACCTGCGCTTTTGCAGAAGACAGACAAGTACTTATCATCAACTCTTACCACCGCGGTTTTCAATGGAGCGACGACCTTATAAAAGGTTTAGAGTCAGTTTTATCACAACACATAGACATAACGGCAAATATTTTATACATGGATTCGAAGAGAATCAATTCGCGGGAGTATTATGAAAAACTGCTGGAACTTTACAAAATCCAACTTCAAAATCGCAAATATGATTTGATTATAGCCGTCGATAAATTTGCCTATGATTTCGTCCTGCAATACTATCATGAGCTGTTTACCAACGAACCTATACTATTTTCTGGGCTTGAGCGAAACTCCATAGACGATATATACAGAAGTCGTCTTGAAGATAGAGTTTTTGGCGTATATGAAAAAAGAGCTATAGACGAGAGCGTTCACATGATTTCAAAAATGATGCCAAGCCTTAAAAAACTTTACATCATCAACGACCAAAGCGAAAACGGAGATGACAGCGACCCGTTCATACTTCAAGCCATAGAAGAAAACCAAAAAAACATCGATATAGAGTATATCAGAGCTTCGACTTTGGAGGAGCTTGAAGAGAGATTTTCTTCGTACAAAAGCGATGAAGCGATTTTTTACGTGAGATTTTACAACGACAAACACAGCGGTTTTTACAGAAACAACCAGATAGCCACGACTATCGCAAAACTAAAACTGCCCGTTTTTATCACGGATACTCTTTTCATAGGCAAAGGCGCTGTCGGCGGTAAACTTGTGCTTATAGACGAGCTTGGGCAGGAGACTGGAATAGTTGCGATTGAGATTTTGGAAGGCAGACTAAAGCCTCTTTTTACTAAGACATTTAACAAATACGATTTTCAATTTGACTTCAATAAAATGAAAGAGTTCAATATAAACCCCTCCCTTGCCGTTGAAAATTATACCGTTATCAACAAACCCACGACATTTTTTGAAAGACACAGAGAGTTTATAGATTTTGTTTTTATCATTTC
>JAITEH010000095.1 GCA_031282125.1 Campylobacteraceae bacterium | reverse complement strand
AAAACTTGTTTTTTATTTAACTTTTCTCGAAAAATTTATTGAATTTTAATTTTATTTTTGATATTAAAAATTCGCTAAAATCTCGTAAAAACCAAATAGTTGATATTAAAGTTTTTTTTTGGTATATTGTTGAACTTTTTTTTGACCTGTTTAAATATGCAAAGGTGATTGATGGAACTATATAAGAGTTACAAAGATAACTGCGGTTTCGGGCTGCTTGCGAACACTAACAACATAGCTTCACACGATATTGTTAAGGACGCTATTTCGGCGCTTGAACGCATGGTGCATAGAGGCGCTATCGCCGCCGACGGCAAAAGCGGGGACGGCAGCGGATTGCTTTTTTCTCTGCCTGTGGAATTTATGAAAAAAGAGGCTGCAAAACTTGGCGTTGATTTGCCAAAACAGTTTGCAGTAGCTCAGGTTTTTTTTATAAAAGACGAACAAAGAAGCGTATTTGAAGAGATTTGCCAAGATAACGATTTGAAAGTTCTGCTGTACCGCGATGTGCCGATAGACGTAAACGCGCTGGGAGAACTTGCACTTAAAACTCTTCCAAAAATTACGCAGGTTTTTGTCATACCAAATTCACTTATTGCTACAAAACGTTTTGAAGCGCTTTTGTATTTAACCAGACGCAATATCGAAAATACTCTCAAAGACGATGATGATTTTTATATATCGTCATTTTCAAATAAAACCATCTCTTATAAAGGTCTGGTCATGCCGACCTATCTAAGAGAGTTTTACAAAGATTTGCAAAACAGCAATTTTAAGGCTGTTTTCGCACTGTTTCATCAGCGTTTTTCTACCAATACGCTTCCGCGATGGAAACTCGCGCAGCCGTTTCGCACACTAGCGCACAACGGAGAGATAAACTCCATAATCGCCAACCGCTTCAATCTAAAAACAAAAAGCGAATTTTTGAAAAGCTCCGTTTACTCCGACAAAGAGATGCGGACTTTGCTTCCCGTTACGGCTGACGATATCAGCGACAGCGCAAGCTTGGATAATATGTTTGAATTTTTACTTGCGAACGGTTATGATTTTTTCAAAGCCGCGCGCGTTTTGATACCAGCTCCATGGCAAAACTCTCCGCACATAGACGCGAAACTCAGGTCGTTTTACGAGTACGCAAGCAATAGCTTCGAGCCTTGGGATGGACCTGCGGCTATCTCTCTAACCGATGGTAGATACATAGCATGTATTTTGGACAGAAACGGACTCCGCCCTGCAAAATACATCATCACAAAAGACAACAGGATATTAATCGCAAGCGAGTACGGCGTACTGAAAATAGACGAAGAGAATATCTTGGAGCGCGGACGACTGCAAAGCGGCGAAATGCTTGGAGTCGATCTGAAATTTGGCAAAGTGATGAAAAATCCCGAGATAAACGACTATCTCAAGAACTCCCACCCTTACACAGAATGGCTTAATAAAAATATGTTTTATTTGCAGGAGTATGTGGATATTTTATTTGCCAATACGCAAGATTATCAGCTGGGCAATTTAGAGTATCTTCAGCGATACAACAATATCACGCAAGAGATAAGAGAGATGATAGTCGAACCCATGATGAAGGCTGGCAAAGAGGCTACGGGCTCCATGGGAGACGATACGCCGCTTGCCGCATTCAGCCAAAAGCAACGATTTTTCACGGACTTTTTCAAGCAAAAATTTGCACAAGTTACAAATCCGCCTATCGACCCGATAAGAGAGATGGTCGTCATGAGCTTAAATACGGATTTTGGTCAAACTCACAATATCTTAGATGAAGCGCCGCTCCATGCTTTCCGTATCAAATCCGTCTCTCCAGTGCTGACGCAAGAGCGCATAGAAGTTTTGAAAAGCTTCGGCGACCCAAATCAGCCGCTTTACAAAAAAGAGTACAAATGCCGCACGTTTTCAACGCTTTATGAAGAAAACCTGCACGGTTCTTTGGAGGACTTAGTTTACGATATCGTAGAAGCGGTCAGAAATGAAAATATACATATAGTATTTTTGGACGACAGAGGACTTGACAAAACGCACAAATGTATCCCTATGGCGATGGTCGTAGGACGCGTAAACAACGCTCTTTTGGACAGCGGCGTGAGACACAAAGCTTCCATCGTAGCGATAACGGGCGAAGTTTTTGATTCGCACTCTACTGCCGTTTTGATAGCGTTTGGCGCAAGCGCAGTGTATCCGTATCTACTGTATGCGACTGCTTTGGATATGGCAAAATCAAGAGACATGGACAGTTACGACACAAAAGAGGCTTTGAAAAATATCAATCATGCGCTTGGTCAGGGTCTGCTTAAAATCATCTCCAAAATGGGCATTTCAACGATAGCGTCATATAGAAATTCAGGGCATTTTGACATCATAGGACTATCCTCAAGGATTGTAAACGACTGTTTTAGAAATGCTATTTGTATTTTATCGGGACTTGATTACGACGATATAGAAAAACGCATAGAGTTAAATCACGCAAAAGCTTACGAGCTTGATACGCGCACGAAGATGTTTCCTTTGGAAATCGGCGGATTTTACAAATACATGGACGGTGGCGAGTACCACGACTACGCTCCGCGCGTCATACATGCGATTCATCAAACGGCGCACAGCGGACTGAAATCCGACTACGAAAATGTAAAAAACCTTATATTGTCAAGAAATTTCAAAATGATACGCGACTTTTTTGACATCAAATCCGACAGAAAACCGATAGACATCAAACAAGTCGAGCCGATATCGGAAATATTCAAACGCTTCAACGGCGCGGCTATGAGTCTTGGCTCTATATCGCCAGAAGCTCATGAAGCTATCGCGCTTGCCATGCACAAGCTTGGCGGCATGTCAAATTCAGGCGAAGGCGGCGAAGCTCCCGAGAGACTAAAAAGCATTAAAAACTCCAAAATCAAACAGATAGCTTCGGGAAGATTTGGCGTTACACCCGAGTATTTAAGAAGTGCGAAAGAGATACAAATCAAAGTCGCTCAAGGCGCGAAACCTGGAGAAGGCGGACAGCTTCCAGGACACAAAGTAACGCCGCTGATAGCAAGTCTTCGCTATACAATCCCTGGCGTTACGCTTATCTCTCCGCCGCCTCATCACGATATCTACTCTATCGAGGATTTGGCGCAGTTGATATTTGACTTAAAACAGGTAAATCCAGAAGCAATTATCACCGTCAAACTCGTCTCCACAGCAGGAGTCGGCACGATAGCAGCAGGCGTGGCAAAAGCTTATGCGGATAAAATCATCATTTCAGGCAACGACGGCGGTACGGGCGCTGCTCCATTGACATCTATAAAATTCGCAGGAAATCCATGGGAAATAGGTCTTAGCGAAGCTCACAACGCGCTAAAATACAACAACTTAAGAGAGTTTGTACACTTACAAACCGACGGCGGTCTAAAAATCGGTCTTGACATCATCAAAGCCGCTCTTTTGGGAGCTGAAAGTTATGCGTTCGGTACGCTCATGCTGACGATTTTGGGCTGTAAAATGCTGCGCGTCTGCCATCTAAACCGCTGTTCTGTTGGCGTGGCTACTCAAAACGACGAATGCAGGCAAAACTTCAAAGGCACAGTTGATAAAATAGTCAATTACTTCACGCTTTTGGCTGAAGATGTGAGAGAGATACTCGCCTCTTTGGGTTACACATCGCTTGGCGAGATTGTCGGACGAAGCGAGCTTTTGAGCGTTAAAGACGACGAATTTGCCAAAAAGTTCGATTTTAGCGCTATTTTGACAAATATAGACGGTATCAACACCTGCCAAAAGCCTTCAAATCCTCCGTATGACAAAAACGAATATGAGAGCGAGATACTAAAAGAGGCTTATAAAGTCATAGAAAACAAAAACGAATACATCGTAATCAACAAAACGATAACCAACACCAACCGAAGTTTCGGCGCAAAGACAAGCGGTGAACTCGCAAAATTTTACGGCAATAAAGGCTTAAGCGAAGATAGCATCGTTTACAACCTAAACGGCATAGCGGGACAATCGCTGGGCGCATTTTTGATTAACGGCGTTACGATTAATCTGCACGGAGTGGCGAATGATTACGTCGGTAAGGGAATGAACGGCGGCAAAATAGTCATTACTCCTAAAGTTCAAGGCGAATATTTTTCATGCGCAGGCAATACATGCCTTTACGGAGCGACAGGCGGCAAACTTTTTGTCGCAGGCAACGTCGGCGAGAGATTTTGCGTGAGAAATTCGGGCGCTGTAGCAATCGTCGAAGGCACGGGAGACCATGCATGCGAATACATGACGGGCGGCGAAGTGCTGATACTTGGAAAAACAGGTATGAATTTTGGCGCGGGAATGACAGGCGGCGTAGCTTTTATCTATGACAAAGATCATGATTTTATAGACAAACTAAACCAAGAGCTTGTCAAAGCCGTACGTATAGACACGGACGAGATGGACGAAGCAAGACACATCTTGAAAAAACTTCTAAGATCGCACATCAACGAAACGCAAAGCGTTAAAGCAAGGCTCATCATGGATAGTTTCAGGCACTCGATAAGAGATTTTTGGATGGTATATCCCAAAGATATGACCAGACTCCCATTAAGCCCGGGGGAGGGAAATTAATATGCAAGAATTTTTAACTATAGAAAGAACAGAGATTAAAAAACGCTCCGTAGATGAGAGAACTAAAGATTTTAAAGAGATTTACGAGTTGTTGTCAAAAGACGATATAACAGAGCAGGCAAGCCGATGCATACAGTGCGGCGACCCGTTTTGTCACAACAAATGTCCTCTGCATAACTTTATCCCTTTCTGGCTTAAAGCCATAGGCACAAGGACAGATATAAAAACGGCGTTTGCACTGTCGAATGAGAGCAATCCGTTCCCCGAGATTACTGGGCGCGTATGTCCGCAGGATAGACTTTGCGAGGGAGACTGTTCGTTGAACGACGGATATGGAGCCGTAACGATAGGCGCTATCGAAACGGCGATAAGCGAAAACGGCTTTAGAAACGGGCTAAAACCTCTTTTTGCCGCGAAAAAAACAGATAAATCAGTCGCTATCGTGGGTTCAGGTCCCGCTTCCATATCTGCCGCGACATATCTTCTAAGAGCAGGCGTAAAAGTCGTCATGTATGAAAAACGCAGCAGAGCTGGCGGGCTTTTGACTTACGGCATACCTGGATTTAAGATAGAAAAAGAGATTATCGCACGAAGGATAAATTGGCTGGTTGAGGCGGGAATGGAACTGCAAACAGGTATCGAAGTGGGCAAAGATATACCGTTTGCCAACCTTATCAATTCGCACAACGCCGTATTTTTAGGCATGGGCGCAGAGCTTCCAAATCGCGCCAATATCAACAACGAAAACGCCAACGGCACAATCATGGCGGTAGATTTTCTGCGCAATATTCAAAAAAAGCAGTTCAAAGAAGAGATTGATACGGACATCGACGTATTTAACAAAAACGTCGTGGTAGTAGGCGGCGGCGATACGGCTATGGACTGCCTGCGCTCATCGATAAGAGAGAATGCCAAGAGCGTTACATGCCTTTACCGACGCGATAAATTCAATATGCCGGGCTCCAAAAAAGAGTTTAAAAATGCGCTTGACGAGGGCGTGAATTTCATCTACAATGCGGCTCCGCGCGACGTTATCGTGAACAGCGAGGGAAATGTCATCGGGCTTAACATGCAAAAAACTATCATGAGCGATAAAAATGCAACAGGACGCCAAAGCGTGGAGATAGTCAAAGGCAGCGATTTCAAAATCGACGCCGACGTGGTGATTTTTGCACTTGGATTTACGCCGAGTATTCCTGCATTTTTGGCTGAAAACGGCATAGACGTAAATAACCGCGGCGCAATTGCAACCGATAACGCTTACCGCACAAGTAAAGCAGGAGTTTATGCAGGAGGAGACTGCATGAGAGGCGCTGCTTTAGTCGTAACTGCGGCGGCTGACGGCAAGATGGCAGCCTTGCAGATATTGAAAGATTTATCGCTGTAAATGTTTTATGATTTTTTAAGTGCGCAGGCTTTATCATAACTGATTTCGTATATAAGAGGGTGTATGACGAGAGAAGAAGCTGTTTTGGAGATGCGTTTTGGCAGCATCGCAGAAGAGGATATAGAGGCGATTATCGCAAAATGTAAGCAAAAAAATATACTGCCGCAATTTTTAGACGATGAATTGGAAAAGCTGGGTTACGAACGATTTTTTCGTTTTGAGTATGAAGACGACATAGACGAT
>JAITEH010000067.1 GCA_031282125.1 Campylobacteraceae bacterium | reverse complement strand
TCTTCGCTTTGAGCAGATACGCCCGATTCGTAATCCACAAGCACGCCGTCCATATCTACGTATAAAATCTTCATATTCTACTCTTGCAAGTCCCATGCAAGCACTGTTTTACCGTCTTTGTCCTCGACTATGCGCCCAAGTCCCATGATGTTGTATCCGCCGTCCACATAGTGAATCTCGCCGCTAACACCAGAAGCCAAATCGCTCAAAAGATACAAAGCGCTGTTGCCGACCTCTTCGGTAGTTACGTTTTTGTGGAGAGGAGTGTTGAGTTCATTCCATTTCAAAATCATTCTAAAATCGCCTATACCGCTTGCCGCCAATGTCTTAATAGGCCCTGCGCTTATGGCGTTTACTCTTATGCCTCTATCTCCCAAATCAACCGCAAGATATCTCACGCTTGACTCCAATGCCGCTTTTGCAACTCCCATGACATTGTAATGAGGGACATATTTTGGTCCGCCAAGATATGTAAGCGTCAAAATAGAGCCGTTGTCATTCATCACGGGCAGACACGCTCTTGTTAAACTTATGAGCGAATAAACCGACGTTTCCATGGCTATATTGAAAGCCTCTTTGCTTGTATCTACAAATCTTCCGTCAAGCGCTTCTCGTGGCGCATAAGCCACAGAGTGAACCAAAAAGTCGATTTTACCAAAGTCGTTTTCAATGTATTTTGTTAGATTTTCAAGCTCTTCAGGCTTGTTTACATCGAGCGGATAGACATATTTGCTGTTAAACTCTTCTGCTATGGGGCGTACTCTTTTTTCAAGCGATTCGTTTAGATATGTGAACGCTAACTCTGCTCCTTGTTTATGGCAAGCTTCCGCTATGCCGTACGCTATTGATTTGTTATTGGCGATTCCAACTATCAAGCCTTTTTTATCTTTCATCAACATTTTTAGTTTCCTTTTTTATTTTTGTACATTTTGCGCTATTTGTATGAGTTTGCAAAAGTTTGCCGCATCCAAAGCGGCATTTCCGATTAATGCGCCGCCGCATGATGTGAGCGATATAATGGAAGATAGATTTTCAGCATTCACGCTTCCGCCGTAAAGTAAAGCGGTACTGTGCAGTCTGCTTTTCAGCGCGTCCAAAACTTGAGCTATGTCAAGAGCTTTTGCGCTCACTCCAGTTCCAATTGCCCAAATTGGCTCATAAGCCACGCAAAATCTGTCATAATCTATATCTACACCGTCAAATTCACTCCAAAGATACTCCATGACAGCTTCAAAGCCATTATCTCTCACATCTTTTGGCTCGCCTATGCAGTAGATAATCTCCCAGCCGTTCTCTTTGGCAAAAGCAAATTTTTTAGCTATAAACTCTTGCGTTTCTTTCAGAGTAACTCTTCTTTCGCTGTGTCCTATCAAAACGCTTTTAACGCCAAATTCGCCCAACTGCTGCGCGCCTATTTCGCCCGTATATGCGCCGCTTACCGCGGGATAAAAATTTTGCGCGCCGAGTTTTATGTGCGAATACAAATCGTCTCTAAAAAGCGAACTTATGGCAGGAAATACCCTAACGTCGCAGGATGTTTGATATGCGTCCAAAAAGAGATTCAGAGCCTCCAAGTAGCTTGCCGTACTCTCTCTTGTATGGTTTGCTTTGAAGTTAGCCGCCAGTATCATTCTTCTTCTACTCTCAATACTTTGACGCCCGGAAGCTCTTTGCCCTCTATAAGCTCAAGACTCGCTCCGCCTCCTGTGGAGATGAATGTCATCTCGTCAGCGTCTCCCGCGCGGTTTACGACGTCTGCCGTATCTCCGCCGCCCACAACGGTCGTCGCATGAGCTTCGGCTATGGCATGCGATATTTTGATACTTCCTTTTGAAAACTTATCTATCTCAAAAACGCCCATAGGGCCATTCCAAAGTATCGTTTGAGCGTCAGACAGCGCCTCTTTAAATACTTTAACAGAAGCTGGGCCTATATCAAGTCCTATCCAGCCTGAGGGTATCTCTTGAGTAGTTACGAATTTTATAGCCGAATCTGCCGAAAACGTCTGCGCCGCAAGCACATCGACAGGCAGGTAAAATTTTACTTTCAACTCTTTTGCTTTTTGTATGATTTTGTAAGCTTCTTCCACCAAATCATCTTCAACGAGCGAATTACCCACTTCATAACCTCTGGCTTTTAAAAATGTGAAAGCCATGCCGCCGCCGACTATCACTTTATCTACGCGCGGCAAGAGATTGTTTAAGGCTTGAAGTTTTCCGCTTACTTTGCTGCCGCCCACGACCGCTACAAACGGACGCGTCGGCTTTTTGAGCAGATTTTGCGAAAACTCTATCTCTTTTAAGAGCAAAAATCCTGCCGCTTTGTGCGCGCTGTCAAAAAATCTCGTTATCGCTTCGACAGAAGAGTGCGCTCTGTGGCAGACGCCGAAAGCATCGTTGATGTAAACGTCGGCAAAAGAGGCAAGCTCTTTGGCTAAATTTTCGTCATTTTTTGTCTCGCCGCTTTCAAATCTTAAATTTTCGAGCAGTAAAACATCGCCTGTGTTTAGATTTGCCGCTTTTTGTTTTGCGTCTTGTCCGATAACATCGTCCGCCATGATGACGTCTCTGTCAAGCAGTCTGCTCAAACGCTTTGCAACGGACTTTAAAGAAAATTTGCTATCGACTCCTTTGGGACGTCCCAAATGACTTGCCAAAATCACGCTGCATTCGTTATCGAGGCAGTATTTGATAGTAGGTATAGCCGAACGCACGCGCCTATCGTCCGTTATATTTAAAAACTCATCCATCGGGACGTTAAAATCACAACGGATAAAGACTTTTTTACCGTTTATGTTGATATCTCTGATTGATTTAACCGTACTCACTTGTAAATCCTTTCAATTATATTTTGATATCTTCATGGATTACTTGCCAATCCACGATTTCTCTCACGCCTAATATTTTGATATATGAAGCGCCATATCTATGAGTCTATTGGTATATCCCCATTCGTTGTCGTACCAAGCCATGATTTTTACCATATTTTTATCCACGACCTGCGTCAAATCTCCCGCTACAATAGCGCTGAATGAAGTCGTTTGAAAATCTTGCGAAACTCTAAAATCTTCGTCAAAATCCAGAATACCTTTCAGCCCGTTCAAAGCTTTTGATTTTAAGACGGCGTTTATTTCGTCTTTTGATGTGTCTTTTGAGACCAATACGTTCAAATCGACCATGGAGACGTTAGGAGTCGGCACTCTCACGCTCTGTCCGTGCAATCTGCCTTTCAGGTGAGGTAAAACCAAACCTATGGCTTTAGCTGCGCCCGTAGTTGTGGGTATCATGTTAAGTGCGGCGGCTCTGGCTCTTCTTAAATCTTTTGAATGCTTGACGTCAAGTATATTTTGGTCGTTTGTGTACGAATGTATAGTCGTCATCAAACCTTTTAAAATGCCAAATTCATCGTCTATCGTCTTTGCAATCGGAGCTAAGCAATTTGTCGTGCAGCTTGCGTTTGAGATGATTTTCTCTCCTTTGTAGTTTTGCTCATTGACGCCCAAGACAAATGTCGGCGTGTCGTCTTTCGCAGGCGCTGAAAAAAGAACTTTTTTGACGCCTCCATCTATAAAAACCTGCGCTTTTTCCTGAGTCAAAAACGCTCCCGTACATTCAAGCACGATATCTGCGCCGTATTTTACAAAATCAAGCTCTTTTGGGTCGCGCGTAGAGAACATTTTAACTTTTGATTTGCCTATCTGAAGATAATCATCCCCCAGCCACTCTACATCGCCTTCAAAGCTACCGTGAACGCTGTCGTATTTTAAAAGCTGCTTTGTCATATCGCGGCTTGCCGTATCGTTTATAGCGACTAATTCTATGTTTTCTCTCTCATTTAAAATTCTTGCAGCACATCGCCCTATGCGCCCAAAACCGTTTATAGCCACTTTGAGTGCCATTCCTTATCTCCTTACAAGCTTTTATTTTTTGTAATCTTAACTAAAACGAGGTATGAGAAAGTTTAAAATAGCATGTCAAAAAAAGTTGTATTTAATTTTTTTAAGCTAATAATTTTACATTCTGTTTAATATAAATATTGCAAAAAACATTTTGAAATGCTAAGATTAGTATTTTAATACCAATTAGGGGTTATGATGGACAATCGATTATCGTTTATAGTGAACGCATTGGAAGAGAAGAAAGCCGAGGGCGTTCAAGTATTTGACATGAAAGACAGCGGCTATTTTGTCGATTATGTAGTAGTGGCAACTACAATGGGCGAAAGGCACGGGCTTAGTCTTCTTGATTTTTTAAAGACAGAACTTAAAAAGAATGGCGAACATATATTAAATATCGAATCAAGCAGCGAGTGGATAGTCATAGATTTGGCTGATATTTTAATACATCTTTTGACGCCCGAATTTAGAGTCAAATACAATTTGGAAGAGTTTTTACAAAAAGAGACAAAAACCAATAAGGCAGAACGTCATGGAAGATAAGGAACTATTTTTAGCTCTTTTGAATACCCCGTCAATCACACCGCAAGATGGAGGATTGTTGGCTTTTGCAGAGGATTATCTGCCTGATTTTACGGCAAAAAGAGTGGATATAGACGGTGTGAAAAATCTCTTTTTGTATAAAAAATTCGGCGAGGGCGTTCATTTGTGCTTTGCAGGACATGTGGACGTAGTGCCTCCGGGAGAGGGTTGGGAGAGCGACCCGTTTGAGCCTGTAGAAAAAGAGGGCTTCATCTATGCAAGAGGCGCGCAGGACATGAAAAGCGGCGTTTGTGCGATACTGCAAACATGCAAAACAGTTACGCATTTTAACGGCACATTGTCTATCTTGCTCACCAGCGACGAAGAGGGAGACGCGAAAAACGGAACGGTAAAAGTTCTGGAAATCTTGAAAAATGAGAATTTTCTGCCTGATTTTGCGATTGTGGCAGAACCCACATGCTTTAGAAATTTCGGAGATACGATAAAAATAGGCAGACGCGGCTCCATTAACGGCAAAATCGAGATTAAAGGCGTGCAAGGACATGCGGCTTATCCGCAAAACGCGAAAAACCCCATTCATCAAATAGCGTCCATACTACCCAAAGTAGCAGAACATAAATTTGACGAGGGAAACGATATATTTGAGCCAAGCACACTTGTGCTTACGGATATAAAAGCAGGCGAGGGAGTGACGAATGTAACACCCAAAAATCTCACTCTCATGTTCAATATCAGAAATTCGCCGCTTACCAAAATAGAAGACGTGGAGCGTTATTTAAGGTCGATTTTCGGTCTTTTGTATATGGTAAACAATCCGGGCAAAGGCAAGTTGGATTTTGATTTGGAGTTACAAGAGTCGGCAAAGTCTTTCATGACGGATAGATCTTCTATCTTGATAGCGCACCTTAGCAGAGCGGTGGAAGACGTAACGGGATTGGTGCCCGAGCTCTCTGCCGCAGGCGGTACGAGCGACGCAAGATTTTTTGCAGAATTTGGCGTGAACGTTGCGGAATTTGGCGTATTGAACGATACGATACATGCGGCAAACGAGAGATGCCATATATCGCATTTGTATGATTTGATTAAGGTTTATAGAGAACTTTTGAAGAAATTTTAAGGAGGAGGGGGATTCATGAAGATAGTATCTACAAAAAAAGCGCCTGAAGCGATAGGACCGTATTCGCAGGCTGTGGCAGCTAACGGTTTTATTTTTACTTCTGGGCAGATTGCTTTGACGAGTGAAGGGAAATTTTTGGATGAGGATATAAAAACTCAGACCGAGCAAGTGTTGAAAAATCTATCCGAAATTTTAAAAGAGAGCGGCAGTTCGCTTGATAAAGTTGTGAAAACTACCATTTTTTTGACCGATATCAACGATTTTGCGACGGTAAATGAGATATATGCAAAAGCATTCGGCGAACACAAACCAGCACGAAGTACCGTAGGCGTGAAATCCCTGCCAAAAAGCGCCAGAGTCGAGATAGAAGCCGTAGCTGTCGTATAAATTTTCATCTGAATAATACATCTGTTTTTTTAAAGAGGAAAGAATGCTTGTAATACTCAAAATGGGCGATACCATGCAAACATGCGCCAAAAAATACGGCGATTTTGAAGATTGGACGCTAAAAACAGCAGGATTAAACGCAGATGAGGTCGCAGTGATAGACCCAAGAAAGCAAAATCTCCCAAGCTTTGAAAATATACAAGGCATAATCATCACTGGCTCTCATGACATGGTTACAGATAGATTTGACTGGATTGAAAAATCTTCGCAGTGGCTGATGGAAGCTGCAAAAAACAGCGTGCCGATTTTGGGTATATGTTTTGGACATCAGCTTTTGGCTCAAACTTTCGGCGGAGTTGTGGATAACCATCCTGATGGTCCCGAAATCGGCACTGTCAGCGTAAATTTGCATGAAGAAGCCAAAACCGATGCGATTTTTAAAGATTTGCCAGAGACTTTTTTAGCTCATGCAACCCACACGCAGTCAGTTTTAAAACTTCCCCCAAATGCTCTTCTTTTGGCGTCAAACTGTTATGAGAGCTGCCATGCTTTCAGGATTGGGAGCAACATATGGGGAGTGCAGTTTCACCCCGAACACGATACAAATATCATAAAAGAGTATGTTCACGCGCAGATGGAAGATATTAAAGATTACTTAATAGTTTTAAGAGATATTTGTGAAACTCCTCATGCAAACAGCGTGTTAAAAAGGTTCGCGGATTTTTGTCTTGCGGACTAAAAGAAGTTACAAAAACGCACACAAAACCAAATTTGATACGTTTCACTAAAACAAGCCAACATATATAAGCCAACATTTACTCAAAAAATGTTTAAATTGACAAAATTTTGAAATATCTACATGAAAAACAAGGAATGAAAATGACTCAAAAGCATTATGATGTTGTTATCGTTGGCGGTGGTATATCAGGTTCGGCGCTGTTTTATACGCTAGCTAAATACTCCGATATAAAATCTGTGGCGCTTCTTGAAAAATACAACGCTTTAGCGACGCTTAGCTCAAGCGGACGCGGAAATTCGCAGACAATTCACACGGGCGATATAGAGACGAACTATACATTTGCCAAAGCAAAACAGGTAAAACGTACCGCAAACATGGTAAGACGATACTGCCTTCAGCATGGATACGAAAATAAATTTATGTTCGCTCATCAAAAAATGGCTGTCGGTATCGGCGATGCGGAAGTGGAGTACATGAAGAAAAGATATGAAGAGTTCAAGGAGCTGTTTCCATATCTTGAAGTTTATGACAAGGAAAAATTGAAAGAGATTGAGCCCAATATCGTTTTTGATTCGAACGGCAACGAAAGGGCTGAAGATATCGTAGGCGTCGGCGTTTTGGATCAATATTCTACCGTTGATTACGGAGCGATGACGCAAAGTCTTGTTGAGAATGCCCAAAAAGAGAAAGATAAACAGCTTGATATATTTTTTGATTCCGAAGTTATAAACATAAAACAGCTCGGCAAAGAGCATGTGTTGATGACAAAAAACGGCGAGGTATTCACGGCTGATTTTGTCGTAGTGGACGCGGGCGGTCACGCTCTGTATCTGGCGCACAAAATGGGATATGGCAAAGAGTTCGGGTGTTTGCCTGTCGCGGGAAGTTACTACGTCACAAAAGGACACTTTTTAAAAGGCAAAGTTTATATGGTGCAAAATCCAAAGCTTCCGTTTGCAGCGCTTCATGGAGACCCTGACGTACTTCTTGATATGGCTACGAGATTTGGACCTACGGCGTTGGCGCTGCCTGTTTTGGAGAGATTTCACGGGCTAAGAACGCTGCCTGATTTTCTAAAAACGCTAAATCTCGACAGAAAAATCATCAGAATTCTTTTTGACCTGTTTAAAGACAGCGATATCAGAAACTACATTTTGCGAAACTTTGTTTATGAGATACCGTTATTTAATAAGCGCGCTTTTTTGAAAGATATAAGACGCCTTGTGCCGTCATTGAAGCTTGAAGATATCAAATACGCCAAAGGTTTTGGCGGCGTAAGACCGCAGGTTCTAAATAAAA
>JAITEH010000035.1 GCA_031282125.1 Campylobacteraceae bacterium | reverse complement strand
GGGATATTCAGCGATTTGTGCCAGCTTTCGATTCTGCTTTGGCTAAGGCTTTTTTCGCGCAGATTGAACTCGGCTTCCAGCGTGCGCTCTTCGTCGTCTAACTCATCTAAGCGTTTTTTGTTCATTCTCTCGGCTTCGTAATTTCTGCCGAACAGCACGGTAGGATTTGAGAGCATTACGGTTCTGTTTTGGCGCAGATTTTCAAAAAACTGCACCGTCTCTTCGTCTATCTCGCCTTTGCGCACTCTATTGAGTATGTCAAAAAACCGCTTGTCGCTTGTCCTTTTCGAATACGTAAGTTCCATGATTTTGGGGTTGTAATTCTTCCATGCACTGCTTTCAAATGCGTAAATCTCATCGCCAAATAACGAACCGCCGTCAAATTCGTCTTTTCTTTGTACGGGTGGAAGCTGGAAGAAATCCCCGACGAAAAGTATAGAACCACCAAATGCCGAAGCGTTCAATCTATACCTTATCATCTCCATGAGAGCCGCCGAAACCATAGAGATTTCGTCTATTATCAAAAGGTCTGTGTTGGAAAGTATGCCGTACAGCTCTTTGAGCCTGCTTTTGTTTTTGTCGTATCTTAAAAGCTCTTCGGTGTTTTTACAGATGCCAAACGCAAAAAAGCTATGTATCGTCTGTCCGCCGATATTTACCGCACTTATGCCCGTGCTGCCGAGCGTTACGACCTGTTTTTTATCTTTTTTGTACGCTTCTATAAGACGCGCCGTGAGGTAACTTTTGCCCACGCCGCTGCTGCCAGTCAAAAAAAGGTGGTCTGTTTTTAATATCTCTTTTGCAATTTCAAGCTCTTTCACGCTTTACCCTTAGGTAATTTTTTGGTATTATACACAAAAGATTTTATTTAAAGGCACAAACATGTCAAGCAGAAAAAAAAGACTTCTACCAAAAAACCAACAATTAAATATAGATACACCGTCAAAAGAGCCCAAAAATGCGGCGCAATATAAGCACACCAAAGAGTTGAGCGCAGGCATTAGTCAAACATGGATTGCTCTGTTTTGCATAGCGGTGATGCTCTGCTCGGCAGGAACGGTAGCATATATAGTATTTATAGATCCGCTTTTATAACCTTCATGAGTCGTTTTTTAATACTTGCCGTACTTGTTTTCTTCTGCGGATGTAGTGTAAAACAACCCAATTTAGCAGAAGTTTTGCGATACGAACAAAATGTATCCATACTGCCCGTCGTTTCGTCTTTGGCTGAAGAGGATTTGAGTCGATATCAAGATGTATATATACAAAAACAGTTCGCTCCGTGGGACAAAAAAAAGCTTAGAAACAGCCTGAAAGAGGCCGCTTGGGGGCTTGGCTTTTTGAGCGGAGCGCGTAAATTTGCAGGCGAAAATCTGCTTGACGTGAGCAATGAAACACTTCAAAATATCAAAGAACAGGCAAATTTTGACGCGCACGGCACAGTCATGGAATACGCCGTAACGGTAGAAGAGAGCCATCTTCGCGTACTTCCGACAGATAAACCGCTGTTTGGCAAAAAAGCGGACGGCAGCAGCAGTTACCCGTTTGATTATTTGCAAAATTCACTGCTTGGCATCATGCAGCCGCTTTTGATTTCGCATTACTCGAAAGATTTGGCATGGGCGTTTGTCGAAAGCGCATTTGCGTCAGGCTGGGTAAAGACGGACGAGATAGCGCTCATCGATGAAAATTTAGCCGCAAAGATAAAAAACGCCCCCCACATCGTCATCACAAAAGACAATGCGCCGCTGTATTTTGAAAATAACATGTTCGCGCATTATATAAAAATGGGTGCGATTTTGCCGCTTTTGAAGACCAACGAAGAGAGTTATCAAGCCTTTATCATCCGCTCCAACGCCCATAAAAGAGCCGAAGCCGTCGATGTAACGCTTGGTAGAAGCTTCGCCGCGCCTTTTCCTTTGGAATTCAACGACGCAAACGTCAAAAGAGCTTTGAACGAACTTCTTGGCGAAAATTACGGCTGGGGCGGGCTTTATAACAATAGAGACTGCTCGGCGATGACGAAAGACTTTTTCTCAATGTTTGGCATTTGGCTTCCCAGAAATTCGCTTTCTCAAAAAAATTCGGCTATATATTTTGATATGTCCAATCTCACAGCCGCCGAAAAAAACGAGAAATTGATAGAATTAGCAGTGCCGTATCTGACGCTTGTTTACATGAGCGGACACATCATGCTTTACGTAGGGCAGACGGATGAGCGCGCGCTTATCATGCACAATATCTGGGGCATCCAGACCAAAGATAACGGCAGATATATCATAGGAAAATCCATCATTTCAGACCTCTATCTTGGGGAAAATCTGCAAAACGTCAATCAAAAAAATCTGCTTATCGATAAAATCAGAGGTTTTAGCGTATTTGCGCCCAAAGAGGCGATAGACAAGATAAAACTTTTGCGGGTTTACAAAGACGGCATATCCTCCATCAAAGACAATCTCGTATATTTCAAAAACGGCAAAAGCGTTATTTTTGACGACGGCGTAGATAAAACTTACGAAGAGATGATTGAAAATGCAGACGTGCAAGACCAGTTTTACGAAATCTACCCGAAAGGAAAGCTTAGCTCCTTGCCCGAAAACGACGCGGGCAGGATACGAAGCAATGAATTTTTGAAAGCTCTCTATGGCTCAGACAAAAACGAAATCGAAAAAAACCTCGTAAGAGTTACATGGCTGCCCTCGTCCGCCAACGTCTCTTTGCTTTTCAACAAAAACAACGGCGCGGCACAAGCTTTGCAGGCAGTCTCAAATGAGCTTGACAAACTTGACGAAAGTTATTATGAATTTTTGCACAATCCCTCAGGCACATATAACTACAGAAATATAAGCGGCACAAATAGACTCAGCGCTCATGCTTTTGGCATAGCGATTGATTTGAATATCGCGAAAACAAACTATTGGCTTTGGGACAAAAAATCCGAAAAATCATACCGCAACTCTGTTCCGCAGGAGATAGTGGATATCTTCGAAAAGCACGGTTTTATCTGGGGCGGGAAGTGGCTGCATTATGATACAATGCACTTCGAATACAGACCTGAACTATTTTAGGGGTTAAGATGAAAAAGTTTCTATTGTTTTTTGCTCTTTGCGTTTTTGCTAATGCCGCTATGGACGTTGTGTCGGGAGTTTATCTGCCAGATATTTATATAGATGGACTGAAAAAAAGCAAGTCTCATGCGCTATCCTTTAGTAAATTCATCAATGCGACCAACGCGTCAAGAGCAGACGCTATCTCGATAGACAATCATGAGATAATATACGTTTACAACTACTCTGACGCCCAAACAAAAAACATAACCCGAATTGAGATGAAAACAATCACCGTGATGAATCCTGACGGCACTTCATACGACATCAAAAGAAAATTGGGATATATAGAAGATGGGGGCATAGGATACTCTATGGTAGGTCATATCAACGATGTCGTCTCTGTGGCGCAGCATTTTATATCCAAAACGATATTTGGCTACAAACACTACAAAAACAAAAACGGCGACGAGTTTTTTTTAGACAAGAATGGAAATCTTCATTATAAAAATGCGCAGTATGAGTTCTGGTTCACAGAGCAAAACCCCTATAATTACGATGCGATATACTCGCAAGATAAACATCAACTCTACTTTTTTAGCCTGAAAAACAGGAAAATACAGATATATGAAGGCGTAAGTCAAGATGGCGAACCCGCACACTTTGCACAGGAGTTTATATTGGTAGATGAGCTCGAGCGAGGATTTTTTTGAAGATTAAATTGCTGATTTTTGCCGCTTGCATTGTCGGTGCGCTTAACGCTTCACAGTTAAAGTCGGATGAATATGTGATGTTTATCCCAAATATCGCTTACGATAGTAGTAACGGCACGATAGAAGCCGAGGTGAGAGCTTATGTGTACGAAAAAGAGATGAGGCTTGGAGTTACTACCGCTTTAGTCTCTTTGCTTGACATAGACATGGATAACTTAAGCGCAGTGGAAAAGCAAAGAGTGTACGCAAGAAGCGCGCTTTTTAGGATAGATTTTGAGGGCGATAAAGATTTTTCTGTCAAATTCGAAGATGAAAGTTTGGCAAAGATGCCCAAAACCATCGACGGCAAAAGCAGCGCAACTGTCAAGCTGAAAAAAACGGATAAACCAAAACATGAGATAACCTTTGAAGTTTACAAATCAAAATATCCCAAAAATACGCAAAAAGGCTCTGTTTTTTACGCCGCAGACGAGGGGGTTTCCGCTGTTTTTGATATAGACGATACGGTAAAAGATTCGAATGTTTTGGACAAAAAAGCCCTGCTCATCAATACCTTCGTGAATGAATACAAAAAAGTCGGCAACATACAAGATATCTTCGACTTGACAAAAAACATGCATGCAGACTCTTATCATTACGTCTCGGCAAGTCCTGTGCAGCTCTACCCTGCGCTTAAGAGTTTTTTTGAAAAAGAGGGATTTCCAAGGGGCAGTTTTCATTTGAGAGATACTACGGATTTGAGCGATTTCATCGCGGACAAAGAGACGACCATATCACACAAAAAAACAAATATAGAAAAACTTTTCAAATCATACCCAAAGCGCAAATTTATCCTTGTTGGAGATTCTGGCGAAAACGACCCCGAAATCTACGCCGATTTGACGAGGAAATATCCCGACAAAGTTTTGCGCATCATCATACGCGATTTGACAAAAGACAATGAAGCAAGATTTAAAGAGACTTTCAAAGGCATAGACAAAAATAAAATCAGCTTTTTTTGATACGGCGCATTTTCTTTGTCATTCCTCTTTTTTCGTAATTCCAGCACGACAAGCTTTTATGGGGAGTGCATCCCTATTCTGTCATTCCCGCGCAGGCGGGAATCCAAAAAAGTAAAGTTTGTCATTGCGAGCAAAGCGAAGCAATCCAGAAAAATATTTGCAATTATTTTTTATTTTGCCAAAACTTAAAATTTTAATGAAATAATTTGGATTCCCGCCTGCGCGGGAATGGCAGAAAGTGGAGCATGTATCATTGCGAGCGAAGCGCGGCAATCCAGAGTTCACAAATTAAAAATAGAAAATTCTTACCTTTTATCTCATTATTCCCCATTCCGTCATTCCCGCGACCGAACGACAGCTTCTGAAAGAAGCGCATATCGTGAGGGCAAGCGGGAATTCATCCTGTATTTTGTCATTGCGAGACACGAAGTGTCGTAGCAATCCATCTTTTCAATTCCTTTTTGTTTCGCTAAGCCTGAAAGGCTTAGCGACCATCTTTCTTGAACAAGCAAGAAAGATGCAAAGAACTTGCCACGCGGTTGTATCGTCCCTGCGGGATACCATCGTATTTTTAATTTTGCTGTTTTGTTGGGTCCCATAAAAGCATTGCTTTTATGGGCAAGAGCGTTGTGGGACTCAGTTGTTGTTGTTTACAACAACAACTTCAAACAAGTCCTCACGCTTTATCCTCGCAAAATCAAAAATACATCGGCGACACAAATGTGTGGGTTTAGAGATTGCTATTTATTTCATTGCTTCGTCGTGCTTCGCACTTCCTCACAATGATGAAAAAGAAGAGAATATTTGGATTCCCGCCTGCGCGGGAATGACGGACAAAGTGAATAATTTCTACTAAACTATTCCAACCCCTTAATATCATCGTCAAATTCAACTCTCTCTATCCTGCTGAATTCATCTGATATTTTAGATGTGGTAGTTGAAATCTCTTTGACGTCTTTATGAACTGTGTCTATATGCTTGGAGAGCTGTTCCCATCGCTCTTTATAAAGCTTAAAGTTTTTAGAAAGCTTCATGAGCTCTTCTTGAATCTT
>JAITEH010000117.1 GCA_031282125.1 Campylobacteraceae bacterium | reverse complement strand
GGATTGTCTTTCAAAAATGCGCTTAGACCCTTTCTCTCCACGACAAGTCCGCCGATAGCCGTTCCGTTACCTGATATATATTTGCTGGCAGAGTGGACTACTACATCTACTCCTATCGTTAGAGGATTTAAAAGTATCGGAGTTGCTACGGTATTGTCGGCTATGGTTACTATATTGTATTTTTTAGCTATTTTGACTATTTTTTCTATATTTGGGATGGCGATTTGCGGATTTGAGAGCGTTTCAAAGTAGATAGCTTTTGTCTTATCGTCTATCAAACTCTCCAAATCGTCGGCGTTGTCGCTGTCAAAAACTCTCGCTTCAATGCCAAACTGTTTTATAGTGTGCGTCAAAAGCGTTATAGAACCGCCGTAGATTTTTTCGGCGACCAAGATATTTTCTCCAGACCTTGCCAAATTTACAACAGAATAAAACGAAGCCGCCTGACCGCTTGCTACCGCGACCGCGCCGTCGCCTTCTTCTAAGGCTGTTATCCTCGCTTCCAAAATATCTGTCGTTGGATTGTTGAGTCTTGTGTAAATCGGTCCAAGTTCAGCCAGAGCAAAGCGGTTTGCCGCCGTTTCGGCAGAGCCAAAATCATAAGCTGTAGTTTGATATATAGGCACAGCCATTGTGCCGTGCTTATCTTTGTCGTAGCCTGCATGAATTGCCGCAGTTCTTTTACCCATGTTTATAGCCTTTTTGCAAAAAATTCATGATAGTATAGCAAAAACTTTTTTTAATTGTCAAGTATGCTTATCGGAAAAGTATAAATTAAATTTAATACGTTACAAAGATTATACTATATATTTCAATAAAATCGGTAATAATGGTCAAGTTTAACTCAAAATATAGCCAAATGGGCGCAGGGCAGGGCTGCGGTAATTAAGACAAAACCCCTCTTAAGTGATTTGGAAGTGTTAAAATCAAGCTGGTTTAATGATAGATAAACCGCGGCAGATTTTAATTTAAAGAGGCTGTGAGGGTGATTTTTAAATATTATGGTTAAATACAAGATTAGCTGTGCTATAATCTAAGCTTTTAAAAATTGAAAATAAAAATGGAAACTATGAAAGATTTGCTAAATATTGACGAAAACGATATTTTGACGGGAAGTCCGCGTTCTAAGTTTTTTGATACTATTTTTAACGCCAACAGAAACCTTGTGGAAGATGTTTTGGAGCAAAATCTGGAGCGTTATGCCGCGATGGAACATATCATGAAAGAGCACTTCGGAGACGATGCTGAGAATATGATACGAGAGCTGTCGTATGATAATCAAGGCATTATAGAAGAGGGCAAAAATGATATCTTTATCAGAGTAGTCGGCGAAATTTTATCGATGCATGAGTAAAACCGCATGGAACGAATAAGCGCAATCATGGATTCATTTGTCGCCTCTTTAGATGAGGGCGGCGAGATAGAGAACCTTTACAAAAGCGTGCCCAAAGGAAAAAGACTTAGAGCGAAATTGATACTAAAAATCGCCAAAACTTCACATGAAGCCCCAAAACTCGCCGCTATCATCGAGATGATACATGCGGCAAGCTTACTGCACGACGACGTTATAGACGATGCTAATACAAGGCGCGGAGAAGAGTCGTTTAACGCAAAATTCGGCAATAAGTCAGCTATCATGATGGGCGATATTTTGTATTCTGTTGCTTTTTCACAACTAACCAAACTTCCAAGCAGCGCGGCAATGTGCGTTTCCAACGCCGTCGCGCTTTTGTCTGCGGGAGAACTCATGGATGTACAATTATCCGATTCTTTCAACACCGACAAAGATAAATACATGGATATGATTTACCGCAAAACAGCTTCGCTGATAGAAGCTTCAGCTAAAAGCGCGGCGATATTGGAAGGGTTGAATAGCGAAGATTTCGCGCTTTACGGCAAAAATTTAGGGATTGCATTTCAAATCATAGACGATGTTTTGGACATAGTCTCAGACGAAAAAACACTCGGAAAACCCGCTTTGCATGATTTCAAAGAGGGCAAAGTAACCCTGCCGTATCTTTATCTGTACGAAAAATGTTCCCAAAAAGAGCGTGAAGAGCTTAAATTGCTTTACAAAAAAGAGTTAAACGCGCAAGATAGAGTTTGGATAAAAGAGAAAATGAGCCGATACGGCGCAATCGAACGCTCCGTCAAAGAGGCAAAAGAGCTTGGATACGAGGCGCTCGGAGCGATAGAAAAATACAAAATAGACGGCTTAAAAGAGATAATTACACAAATGATAGAGAGAGATTTTTAATGCAGTATATGACGTTAAGCTTCACTCACAAAAACACAGATATCAAAACCAGAGAAAAGCTCTCATTTAGCAGCGAAGACAAATTCTTCAACGTCCTCAAAATGATAACAAATCATGAAAACATAAACGAAGCCGTGATACTCTCTACGTGCAATAGAGTCGAAGTTATAACAAGCGTCAAAGAGTGCAAAGAGAGTTTGTCGTTCATCTTAAGTGTTTTGTCGCATATATCCGGCATCAGTAAAGAAGAGCTTGAAAACAGAGCCGACATATATGAAAATATCGGCGCGATACATCATCTCTTTGCCGTATGCTCCTCGCTTGACAGCCTTGTGATAGGCGAAACGCAGATAGTAGGACAGCTCAAATCCACCTTTAATTTTTCACTGAAAAACGGATTTTGCGGGACGAAACTAAACCGCGCGATGCAGCAGTGTTTTAAGTGTGCGGCGGCGATTAGAAGCAGTACGGATATATCCAAAAATCCCGTCTCCGTCTCATCCGTAGCGGTAACAAAAGCTAAAGATTTGTTGAAGAGTCTTGACGGCGTAAATGCCGTAGTTGTAGGAGCGGGCGAAATGAGCGAGCTTGCCGCAAAACATCTATTATCGTCAAACGCCAATGTGATTATAATCAACAGAAGTTACGAAAATGCTCTTACCTTAGCCAAAAAACTTGGCAAAAACAGTTCTGCCGAGCCTTTCTCAAATCTGCGCGAAGCTATCAACAAATATCCTTTGGTTTTCAGCGCAACGGGCGCGGAGCATACGATTATCACAAACGAAATGGTAGAAGCGAGAGTTTTTGAAAGATATTGGTTTGACATAGCCGTGCCGCGCGACATAGAGCCGTGCCGTTTTGAAAATGTACATGTGTATGCAGTGGATGATTTGGAAGAGATAGTAGCGAAAAATCTTGCTCTTCGCGAAGAGCAGGCAAAGATAGCTTACTCTATAGTAAGACAGATGACTGACGATTTTTTCAAGAAACTTCAGGCTTTGGCGGTTGATCCTATCATAAAAGAGATTAGAGACCAAGCAAAACAAAGTGCCTTAAATGAGATAGACAAAGCTGTTAAAAAAGGCTATATACAAAGCGATATGAGAGAGAGCGTTGAGAGGATAGTGCATCAATCTTTTAACGCTTTTTTGCACAAACCGACGATAAATCTCAAAAATGTTCTGGAGCTTGACGAGTCCGACAAAATCGTACAGTCTTTGCAATACTTTTTTGATATAAAAGAGGAGCAGTTAAAAGATATGTCTGCAATTAAATTTAAAAATTCGGAGATAGATGAATGAGGTTTTCCAAACTTTTTATACCTACGACAAAAGACGCGCCTAAAGACGCGCTGCTTCCAAGCCATATTTTCCTCATAAGAGGAGGGTTTATAAGCCAGACGGGAAGCGGACTTTATAACTTTTTGCCGCTTGGTAAAATAGTGCTTGACAAGATAAGAAATGTAGTCAAAGAAGAGATGGACAGAGCGGGCGCGCAAGAGATAAGCATGGGGGTTGTGAATCCTTCCGAGCTTTGGCGTCAAAGCGGCAGATACGATGTGTACGGCAAAGAGCTTTTGCGCTTTAAAGATAGAAAAGATAACGAATTTGTCTTAGGACCTACTCATGAAGAGGTAGTTACCGATATAGTAAGAAACAGGATAAATAGCTACAAACAGCTTCCTTTGCATCTGTATCAAATCAATACAAAATTCAGAGATGAAGCGCGTCCGAGATTCGGACTTTTAAGAGGCCGCGAATTTGTCATGAAAGACGGGTATAGTTTCCATGCGTCTGTGGAAGATTTGAAGCGTGAATTTGACCTCATGGAGAAGACTTACACAACGATTTTTACAAGACTTGGACTGGAATTTCGCGCGGTTGCGGCTGACAGCGGAGCGATAGGCGGCAGTGGAAGCAAAGAGTTCATGGTGTTGGCTAAAAACGGCGAAGACGATATATTGATATGTGACAAGTGCCAATACGCCGCAAATATAGAAGCGGCAAAAAGAGCGAAAAAAACGACTGAAAATGAGCCTCCGAAAGCTGATTTTGCGAAATTTCATACGCCAAATATCACCTCCATAGAACAGCTTGGCGAATTTTTCAAAGTAGATACGTTTTACACAATAAAAGCCGTAATCAAAAAAGCTATTTATAAAGATAGAAGCGAAATCGTCGTCTTTTTTGTGCGAGGCTGCGACACTTTGCAAGAGATAAAAGCCAAAAATGCCGCGAAAGCTTTGGAACTCATAGACGCAAGCAACGAAGATATAAAAGAGGCTAAGATAACTGCGGGATTTTGCGGCCCTGTTGGGCTTGAGGATATTAAGTTTTTCATAGACAACGAGCTAAGAGAAGAGAAAAATCTCATCTGCGGCGCAAATGAAGAGAATTACCACTATGTCGGCGTTTCTATGTTCAACTTCAAAGATGAGAGATATGCGGATTTGATAACGGCAAACGAGGGCGATTTGTGCCCTTGCTGCAGTGGAAAATTGTCGCTTGCCAAAGGTATAGAAGTCGGACACATATTTCAGCTCGGACAAAAATACTCGTCAGCCATGAACGCTTCGTTTTTAGACCAAAACGGCAAATCCCAGCCGTTCTTTATGGGATGTTACGGCATAGGCGTAAGCCGCCTTGTAGCCGTCATGATTGAGGCAAATCATGATGAAAAAGGGTGTATATGGAACAAGCAATGCGCTCCTTATGTATTGGATATAATCATCTCAAATGTAAAAAATGAAGCTCAAACAGAGTTTGCCGTTAAGCTTTACGATGAGTTGAGAGCGAAACAAAAAGAGGTGATTTTGGACGATAGAAACGAAAGATTTGGCTTTAAGATGAATGATTTTGAACTGATAGGTTTTCCTTATGCGCTTATCGTCGGACGCGAGTTGGACGAGGGCAAAGTGGAGCTTGTGTCAAGAGCTACCAATGAAAAAGAGTTTGTGCATATAAATGAACTGCATGAGAGATTAAAAGAGGTTTTTGCGTGAAATCAGCGCTTTTTTTATTTTATGTTTTTATCGAAGTTATGATTACCGTACCTTTGGCTTCGGCTATCGGAGTTTTATACACATTCTTGGAGATAGTATTAAGCGCATTTTTGGGATTTGCGATACTCTTTAACACGCCTTTTACTATCAAGGAAAATTTGGGAAATATCATGCAAA
>JAITEH010000108.1 GCA_031282125.1 Campylobacteraceae bacterium | reverse complement strand
AGATTTGCTCCGATGACAATGCCAAGAGCGTTGATGTAACTCACCTGCTCGGCATTCAAAGCCGCTATAGTCAGCACTATCGTAGCAAGAGAAGACTGCGTAACTATAGCGATAACAATGCCAAGAGCAAAAAATATAAGCACCCCTGCCATGCCGTCTATGGAGTATTGCGCGAGATTAAAATTATTGCCTATCGCCTCAAAACCGTCCTTGATATAAGCCACGCCCAAAAATAGAAAACCGATACCGATGAGCACCTGCCCGATACTTTTAAATCTTTTGGACGATTGCAGTAAAAATATAACACCGAAGATGATGATAGGCATAGCATATTTTGCGATATCTACTTTAACGCCAAGACCAGCCACGAGCCATGCGCCCGAAGTCGTACCGATTTGAGAGCCGAACAGTATGCCCATGCCTTGCACAAGACTGATAAATCCTGCGCTCAAAAACGAGATGCTAAGAAGTGAGACGAGCGTGGAGGATTGCATGACGGCGGTAGCTGCCGCGCCGAAAATGATACTTTTCAGCTTTGTGGACGTCTGTCGGCGCAAAAACAGCTCCAACGCGCCGCCGCCCGAACTTTTGAAACCCTCTCCCATTATTATCATGCCAAAGATAAAAATTGCAATGCCTGCGCTCAACAGCAGTATATCTTCGCTCTTGAAAAATAGATAAGCAAGAAACGCCAATCCGGCTATCAAAAAGACTCTTTGCACTATTACCTTCTCCGATTTTTTATTAGAATAGCATATTTTCCGCCAAATTACGCTTATTTAACCCACAGCAACGCTCTTTTCTTTCTATAATATATTAAATCTATCAGAATACTATTGTATATTTGGAAAAAATATGATACAATTCATTTTTCGTTTGAGGAGCGAAAAAATATCAAATTCTTTTGATAATAGTTATTAAAATAAGCAGGCTTTCAGCTTTTTTATTTATAATAATCATTATCACTTGTTATACTTAAAAAGGAGAATATATGTCCGTACTTGTTATAGGCGCAGATGAGATAAATCCGATAAAAGCAGTACTGAATGATCTTGGCGCGGATGAGGTTGTGCATTGGGATGCCAGAAAGAAAAGCAGTGTCAACCGAAAGATTATCCCCCAAAACACGCAGTGCATAGTCATGCTCACAAGTTTTCTCAACCACAATACGATGAAACTCTTCAAATCCGAAGCCAAAAAACGCAACATTCCCGTAGTTTGCGCGAAAAGAAGCGTGAGCTGCGTATATAGCGAATATTGCAAAGTATTCGGCTTGAACAAAGAGTACGATTGCGGCGAATGCCATAAGAGTTTTTGAAAATGCTTTTTGGTTTTCAAAGGCTGGATGGGGAGTGGGTAGAGAAAATCCCGTCGTTATTTAAATCTTTTTCACGCAAAGAGCAGCGCGAATTTTTTATCAACCAATATAACTATTGCGTCGGCAAAAATGAGCGGATTGTTTTCAGGGGCGATTTTAGCCGTCTTACGCTTTTTGAGATTTTTCAAAATGAGATATTGTCAAGACTAAGAGCAAAAAACACCCTTTGCAAAAATCAGCTCAAAGTATTCGACCCGTATTCGGCTGTTTTAATAGCGCTTTTTGTCAAAGGCGATTTTGATAAACTGAAAAGAGTGATAAAAGCAAACGCACTGCTTCCCAAAATCCCGCAGGCAATGTTGATTTTCAGGCTATTTTCATCTGAAAATTGCGGCATAACTTTTGATGCGAAAACTCTTTTTTCGGAGTTTGTGTCTGAAAAAATCGCCCGTAAAAATCCGGATAAAAACATATATTTTAAAGACGGTTTGATTGTCATTGAAAAGGACGGCGAGTGCTTACTTAATATCATGCTGTGTTTCAAAAAAATTGATAAGGATAAAATTCATCTTGCAAAAGATGAGATAGATGAGGCTTGGAGAAAGGTTGCAAAAGGCAATATAAGGTCTTTGTATATCGTTTTTCCTAAAAACAGCGCATTTAGGCGCCATATAGAGGTTAAAAACCCTTGCTTTGCCAACTCTTTGGTAAAGCTTGTTCCATATACTATTTAATTTTAGGAGATAAAAATGTCGATAGCTATTGTTTACGGAAGCAGCGGAGGCAACACGGAAGGCGTTGCTAAACTTATTCAAAAAAAGCTCGGAAAAGAGGCTGATTTGATAGATATAGGCAAAGCGGATGCAAGTAAAATCAACGGTTACGATAAGTTGATTTTGGGTACGTCCACTTGGTACGAGGGCGAATTGCAAGATGATTGGGAGTCGTTTAGCAAAGATGCGCTTGAGTTTGAAGGTAAAACCGTAGCGTTTTTCGGACTTGGCGACCAAGAGGGTTACGGCGGCGAATTTTGCAACGGCTTAAGAATTTTATACGAGCTCGCTCAGGGAAAAGGCGCAAAGATAGTGGGAAACAAAAACTCTACTGAAGGATATAGTTTTGAAGAGTCAAGAGCGGTAGTGGACGGTCAATTTATCGGACTTATCGTTGATGAGGACAACCAAAGCGATTTAACTTCAAGCAGAGTTGAAAAGTGGGTAGAGAGTATCAAGTCTGCTTTTTAACTTTTAAGGTTAGTTTTGCTTAAGCAAAACTAACTGACCCTATTTTCTATATTTTTAAAAACAAACATCCAAAATTATATTTTAGTCTTGACATATAGTTTCATTTTTACCAAAAAATAGTAAAAATTATATTATGCAATGCGGAAATTGATTCCATTTGAAGCAAAATAGGATAAAATATATCTCATAATAATAAGATGCGAGGATGGTAGAAAATCTCTTGATTACAGCTTATTAAAATTCAAAACTCAAAGGAGAAAAAATGTCTGTTGCTATAGTTTACGGAAGCACAAAGGGCAATACGGCAAGTGTGGCTGAGCTCATAAAGAGCAATTTTAAAGAGGCGGATTTGATAAATATCGCCAAAACAACTGCAGATGAATTAAATAGATACGACGGGCTTATCATCGGCACGCCTACCTATTATGACGGTCAATTGCAAGACGATTGGGAAGAGTTCAACAAAGA
>JAITEH010000079.1 GCA_031282125.1 Campylobacteraceae bacterium | reverse complement strand
TTTTTCATAATTTTCTCCTAAATATAATAATTATTTTTAAAAGATAATAATTATTATTAAAGAATCATATTACTTATTTTCTTATATAGATATTAATCTGCTCGTTTTTTGTAATAGTTGTGAAAGTTTATTTTTATGATGAAGAGTAAAAGTTACTAACAGGAAAACTTTTGGTATCGCATGGATATTTTGGAGAGATTCGAATTGATAGAATATTTCGGCGCGAAGTGCGGCGCGCCGAAATATTTATCTATTAACAACAGTTATTTTGCGCTCAATTATGATATGGTCAACTTGTTTATTGTTGATATAATTGTGAGTCTTGACTTTTCTATGCATCGGAATGCCATCGTCCCTTTCTATATATATAACCTCAGGAGCATTTTGTTCTATATTTACGACTGTCGTCGGTGTGTTGGAACGATATGCGGTGTTTGGCGCGTAACGGTAATACCCGTCGTTATAATATCTCGCAGACTCATCATAGTGTCTGTTGTGATTAATTAAATGCGGCAGAGTTAAAACAGTGGCTGCGCCCAATAAAAAACCTTGCTCTCTTTTGCCCCATGCGTTTGCGGGAGCAGAGCAAATCATAACCAATAATGAAGCTATAACTATTGTCTTACCAAAAACCATAGTGTCCTCCTATGAGAATCTGTAACGTAATATTATGACTACAGTGTAAACTGATGGTAAACCTACACTGCAGTCAAAGACTATTATTTGATATTATCCTGGCTGGGATATATAAATGTAGCCTCTTTTTCTATAAGTATCTTCTCTTTATCGTCTATAGCAAAAGCTTTGATGACGATAGGCAGAGGTTTGCCGTTTTGGGCTTTGATAGGCGAATCGATATCTGTATAAAGCGTCGCTATTTTGATTTTCACTTCGCCCGCTTTAATCTTAAAAGGTTCGCTTGGCATTTTTATCTTTATATCGGGATTTAGTACCTCAAAGTAAAACGTATGCTCTTTGGAGTCTATATTTTCAAACTTCAACTTATACGCGTTTTCGATACTTTGTTTATCGTTTGACACGCGGAACAGCTCCGTATTGCGGTTGATGTTTAAAATCATGCTTTTCTTTGTCGTACTCATGAGCAAAAATCCAACCAACGCTATAGAGATTACCACGCTGTAAGCTATCGTTCTAAAACGGATAAATTTGACTTTTTTTCTGTTTTGTATTGAGTTAGGGCTTGTCCAGTTGATGAGCGAAGGAAGTTCCAGCCTCGCCATGATTTTTTTGCATGCGTCCGAACACTCAAGACAGTTAATACATTCCAACTGCATTCCTGCTCTTATATCGATGTGAGCGGGACAGACTTTCACGCATGCATTACATTTTATACATTCACCCTCGCTGTTGTCTATCTTTTGCTTTTTATCATCATATACCGCTCCGCCTCTAATCGGGTCGTAAATAGTCTGCACGGTATCGTTATCCATCATGGTGGATTGGATTCTTACATACGGACAGACGTAGGTACAGAATTTCTCTTTTAAAAATACCGCCGCCGCCATTATAAGCGTTGTAAATATGAACCATATGATAAAAACAAGATTATGTTCGGCAGGATTTTGGATATAAACAAAAAAGTCTTCAGGCGGGATAAAATACCACAGCAAATCCGCTGCCGCCGCCATCGCAAATGCTGTAAAGATTAAAAATGCGAGGATTTTTTGTATCCATTTGCCTTCGCTGATAGGTTTTTGTTTATTTTCTACACTCTTATAAAGTCCGAATATTTTTGTCTGCAATAAATCGCGGTACACGACTCTAAATATAGTCTGCGGACATGCCCAGCCGCACCAGACGCGCCCGCCGAGCGTTGTTATGAAAAATATTCCCAAAAAGAGAATAATAAGCAAAAACAGCATCGGCCAAAGTTCCGATATATTGAATGTCATAAAAAATAACTGCAGCTGTTTTTTGTCAAAACTAAGCAAGAAAAAATGTTTGCCCTCTATCGTTATCCACGGCAGTATCAAACTTATCAAAGTTATAACGCCAAAGCCCATATAGCGCATTTTTCTGTATGTCATAAATGTCCTTTAAATTTGTGCTATTAAAGCGCACTCTTTGGGCGGATTTTCACCGCTTTGGCGCGCCGTTAATTTGCTTTTTTTATTGTCTTGTTTTGGCAGCGTTTTTTTGATTGCCGCCAACTCTTTAAGCTCTCTTGAATTTATATAATCTTTCAACGAACTGCGGCTAAAACCGAGCTCTTTGGCGATGTAGTTTACGGATATGCCGTCTTCAAGCATATTTATAATCTCCGTTCTATTGTTGTCAAATTTCGACCTTGACATTCTGCCTTTGGGACGTCCTGCGCATACCAACTTATCTGGATTTAGATTTAATTCGCGCTGTTTTGCCAAAAGCTCCAAAACGTCAAAAACCGCCGTCTGCCTTGAGACAATGAAATGTTTATTGCAGATATGAAGCGTGATATTGCGGCGCAACAGACACTCAAAAATCTTAACAAGTTCGCCTATTTCGCATGTGAGCGACCACAAATCGTATGTCAGCACGATATCGTTTGGCTTCAGGGAGCGCAAAAATCCTTTAAGCCATTTGCGCTCTTCCAAAACCTCTTCGTTTGAAGAGTTATCTATCTCTATGGATTGTATATTAAACCCGTTGGCAACGGCATATTTTAAAATCTGTTTTTGCTGAATCGAGATATTTTCTTGATAATCTTTGTTCCTAAGCAGTACAACCGCCACGAA
>JAITEH010000156.1 GCA_031282125.1 Campylobacteraceae bacterium | reverse complement strand
ATAGCAACAGCCGCCAAAATACCTAAAATAACGATCACGAAGATCAACTCAATCATAGTAAAACCACGTCTCATGGGAGACTCCTTAAAATGAATTTGTCAATACACTTATTGACATATTGTCATTGTACTCTTTGCATTATTAAAAAAACCTAAAACAGTTTACTATCTATTTTATCCAACATCTCTCTTGTTTTCTTATTATTTTCAAATCTATCGTGACACTCTTGTATAAAAGCGCCCAAAATATCCTTTATTTCGAGGCTGTTCTTGTTTTTGAAAAGCCTCTCAATCTCTTCGGAAAAAAAATATGCAAATTCATCTTCCAAGGTAATATCGAAACTTTTCGCGGCGATAGATATGGTGATTTTTTTCATATATTCAAAACGGACTCTATTTTCTCCAAAAGCTCGTCTGTCTCTAAGCTTTTGGCTTTAATGTCGTTTTGGAGTTTGACTATAAGCTCGTCTTTTTCAAAGAGTTCGGCCCTAAGCGTCTCCACTTCCTCTTTTAAAGCGCTGTTTTGCATCTCAAGCGCATTAAACTTTACTATCAGCTTTTCTACTTTATCGCTAAGAATGGCGGAAATCTTGCTGTCGTCGCTCATCGAAGTCCTCGTTTTATAATGTTAGGATATAATTGTAACAAAAATCATCTTGAAAAAAGTATATATCGCATACACGAAAAGGTAAACATTGGAAAAATTTGAACTTGTATCGTCATATCGACCCTCAGGCGACCAGCCTCAAGCGATAGACAAGCTCACTTTGTCTATCAAAACTGGCAATAGATATCAAACGCTTATAGGCGTCACGGGCAGCGGCAAAACTTACACGATGGCAAACATCATTCAAAAACTTCAAATGCCAGCTCTCATCATGACGCACAACAAAACTTTAGCCGCGCAGTTATACAGCGAATTTAAGGGCTTTTTCCCAAAAAATCACGTGGAGTATTTCATAAGTTATTACGACTATTATCAACCCGAAGCTTATATACCAAGGCAGGATTTATTCATAGAAAAAGACAGCTCTATCAATGAAGAGTTGGAGAGACTGCGGCTTAGCGCGACCGCATCGCTTTTGAGTTTTAATGACGTGATATGCGTGGCGTCAGTATCGGCAAATTACGGACTTGGCAATCCCAACGAATACAAAAACATGGTGGAAGTCATAGAAAAAGGCAATCTAATAAATCAAAAAACGCTGCTATTAAAGCTTGTGGACATGGGGTACAAGCGCAATGACAACTACTTCGACAGAGGCGACTTTAGGGTCGTAAGCGACGCGGTGGATATATATCCTGCGTACAGCGAAGATGAGGCTGTGAGGATAGAGTTTTTCGGCGATGAAGCGGAGAATATCATCTATTTTGACCCGCTTACAAACAGCAAATTAAGAAGTGTGGATAAGATAATCCTCTACGCCGCAAATCAATTTATAGTAGGTCAAGAGAGGCTGAAAACCGCCGTAGAAGAGATAAAAGAGGAGCTAGAGGCAAGACTTGCATTTTTTGAAAAAGAGAATAAACTCGTGGAGTACCAGCGGCTAAAGCAAAGAGTTGAGTTTGATTTGGAGATGATAGAGAGCACGGGAATGTGCAAAGGGATAGAAAATTACGCGCGCCATTTGACGGGCAAGAGGGCTGGAGAGACGCCGTATTCGCTGTTTGATTATTATGAAGCGATGGGCAGAGAGTATCTTGTCATCGTAGATGAATCTCATGTAAGTTTGCCGCAGTTTCGCGGTATGTTCGCAGGCGATAGAAGCCGCAAAGAGGTGCTTGTGGAGTATGGATTCAGACTGCCAAGCGCGCTGGACAACCGTCCGTTGATGTTTGACGAATTCATCAACAAAGCCCCATCTTATCTTTTTGTCTCTGCAACTCCAGCGCCTTTGGAGTTGCAATTGTCATCGGAAAATATCGCCGAACAGGTTGTAAGACCCACGGGCTTGCTCGACCCCGTCATAGAGATAAAACCAAGCGACAATCAAGTGGAGATTTTGTTTGACGAAATCAAAAAAATAACGGCGCGAAACGAACGCGTCCTTGTGACGACATTGACGAAAAAAATGGCGGAAGAGCTGACGCGCCACTATGCAGAGCTTGGACTAAAAATAAAATACATGCACTCGGACATTGACGCTATCGAACGCAATCAACTGATAAGAGGTCTTAGGCTCGGCGAATTTCACATCCTTGTCGGCATAAATCTCTTAAGAGAGGGGCTTGACTTGCCTGAAGTTTCGCTCATCGGAGTTTTGGACGCCGATAAGGAAGGGTTCTTAAGAAGTGAGACAAGTCTTATCCAGACCATGGGAAGAGCGGCGAGAAATGAGAATGGCAGAGTCATACTTTTCGCAAATAAAATCACCGCTTCCATGCAAAAAGCCATTGACATCACGACTGCAAGGCGCAAAAAGCAAGAGGAGTTCAATGTCCTGCACAATATCACGCCAACAACAGTCATAAGAAAATTGGACGAAAATCTGCATGCGGAAAATATAGACGAACTTGCTTTAAAAAGAAAAAAAATGGATAAAATCCCAGCTTCGCAAAGGCGCGAGATTGTCAAAGAATTGACGAAAAAAATGCATGAAGC
>JAITEH010000149.1 GCA_031282125.1 Campylobacteraceae bacterium | reverse complement strand
GCTTTTACAAAATACTGCACTATCATCAAAGTATAACTTTTGTAAGCGGCAAGTTCTATATGCTGGGCCGCCAAATCGTTATAATCTATAATCTGCTCGTCCAGCTTATACTCTTTTGCGTTTGTAACATCGACAAGTTCCAAAGATGAGCAGGCTATTCTCTCCTCATCCATACATGTAAAGCCGTTCAGGTAGTATTTGCCTGCGAAATTTATGCGCACATCTACATCGTCTGCGCTCTTTTTTTCAATCTTTGCCATTTCGCCTTTATAAACTTGTGCTGGAAAATTCTTGAAAATAGTCGTATCGCCCATGTAAGTATCGGGCAGATATTTATACTCGTCAGCAGCCAAAAATGAAAACATAAAAGCTAAAATATATATGCTCTTCATGTTAAATGGTATCTTTTTTGAAGTATGCAACGCCGTTAAATACGACTACGGTTTCGCCTTTTTCGTCTGTAACTATGACATCGTAATGCCCGATGGTTTTATTTTTGCTGACCTCTTTTGCTTCGGCGTAAAATGTGCCGATTTTCCCCGCGCGCAAAAATGTAGCCGTCGTGGACATTCCCACAGCGCATGCGACTCCATCCATCTCGTCAGCCGCCGAATTTACCGCAAGTGCGAAAGCATAATCAGCCAAAGTATATGTTACGCCGCCTTGAATGCGTCCAATGCCGTTGAGGCAATGCTCTTTGCACTCCAAACTCACCTTTGCGCTTCCGCCGCCAACACTTAAAATCTTTATACCCAAAAATTGCGCAAACTTATCCTGCTTGACCAAATCAACGGCTTTCATTGCAGACTCCGATTTGATAATTTGAAGATAGATTATAACAAATAACTTTTTAAACTTAGCCGTGGACTAATTCGTAGGATATGTCTATTTGTTCTTTAAGCAGTTCAAATTTAAGAGTCTCTTTATCGTAACACCATGAATTCCAATGTTTTTTATTGGAATAATATCCCGCTGTCACAAAGTCTGAAAACGCAGCGCGCAGTTCTAAATTTGCGGTAGGGTCGTTTTTGAGGGTAATAATATTATTGCCGTTTTTATCTTTACCTGCAAAAGCAAACATCTTGCCTTTGACCTTAACAACATCAGCCTGCCATGCTTCTTTGTATTCATATTCTGCGCCGTCTTTGGATTTGGAGTAATCAAGCAGTTGCTTAAGCGTCATTTATCATCTTTATATTGAGAAGTAAAAATACAAATATAGATGGAGCGGGAAACGAGGTTCGAACTCGCGACCCCAACCTTGGCAAGGTTGTGCTCTACCACTGAGCTATTCCCGCAAAAAAGAGATTGAAATAATAACAGAAGAAAACTTAAATTTTCTTATCGTTGCGGCGTAAATAATAAAAGCGTATTAAAATTGATTTTCAGCATTATTGTGGAATAATTCAAAACTTAAGTAATTATGTGCAAATAAAAATTTTAATAAGGAGAAAGTTATGAGAGGTTACGGAATGAAAGCTGTGGAACAGCCCTCATGGTTGGAAAAACCAAAACCAAAAGCAGGTCCGTTTGACGCTATTATCAGACCAAAAATCGTCGCTCCATGCAGTTCCGATACGCATGTCATGCATGGCGGTTCTGCTCCAAGAGAAAATCTTATATTAGGACATGAAGCTGTAGGCGAGGTCGTAGAGGTCGGCGAAAAAGTTACGAGAATCAAAAAAGGCGATTTTGTCGGAGTTCCATGCGTAACTCCCGATTGGAATGAGCCTGGCGTTCAATGCCGCGTTTCTAATGCGCATGATAACGGCTTGATGGGAAGTTTCAAGTTTCTTACCCAAAAAGACGGCGTTTTCGGCGAGTTTTTTCATGTAAATAATGCGGATGCGAATTTGGCGCTTTTGCCTGAGGGCGTATCGCCTGAAGCTGCTTTGATGACTGTAGATATGATGTCAACGGGCTTTCATGGAGTCGAATTGGCGAATGTTGAATTAGGCGACAGCGTAGCGGTCATCGGCATAGGGCCTGTTGGACTTATGGCAGTTGCCGGTGCTGCTTTGAGAGGGGCAGGGCGTCTTATAGCTGTCGGCACGAGAAAAGCAAGTATTGAAGTAGCTAAATCTTACGGCGCGACGGATATCGTAAGCTACAAAGACGGCGATATCGTAAAACAGATAGTTGAGATGACAAACGGCGGCGTCAAAAGGACGATTATCGCAGGCGGTAACGCCGACACTTTTCGTCAGGCTATCCAGATGACGCTTCCCATGGGAACGATAGCGAATGTAAATTTCTTTGATATCAAAGATACGCTCTCAATGCCTGCTCTTACATGGGGGCTTGGTATGTCCAACAAAGATATCAGATGCGGCTTTTGTCCGGGCGGCAGAGTGCGCATAGAACATCTGCTGCAACTCATTAAATACGGACGCGTTGACCCGACGAAGCTTATCACGCATAGATTTTATGGATTTGATAAGATAGAAGAGGCTTTCCATCTCATGGACAGCAAAGTGCCTGAACTTATCAAGCCGATTGTTTACATAGACTAAAAAAGGGCGCGCTAAAATGCGCTCCCCCCTCTAATCTTTTACTCCGACAATCTTTTTATATCAGCCCCAAGCGACAAAAGTTTTCCTTCCAGATTTTCATAGCCTCTGTCAAGATGGTAGATTCTGTGGATTCTGGTTTTGCCTTTTGCGGCAAGAGCGGCCAAAACCAAAGCCGAGCTAGCTCGTAAATCCGTCGCCATGACATCGGCTCCCATGAGTTTTGTAGGGCCGTAAACTGTGGCTGTGTGGCTTGAGAGTTTTATATCCGCGCCCATTCTCAAAAGCTCGCTTACATGCATGAATCGGTTTTCAAACAATCTCTCGTCGATAACGCTAGCGCCATTCGCTTGAGTGCAAAGAGCCATAAACTGCGCCTGCATGTCGGTAGGAAATCCGGGATATTCTACCGTTTGGATATCCACAGGCAAGATATCGTTTGAGGGTTTTATATTGATGGAATTTTCACTTTTTTCTATCGAGTAACCCATGTATGTGAGTTTTGCGATGAGAGCTTTCAAGTGTTCGCTGATGACGTTTTGCAGCGTTATATCTGAGTTTGTGATAGCGCCTGCGCAAAGATAAGTTCCCGCTTCGATTCTATCTGGTATGACCGTGATGTCGCGCAGTTCGAGCAATTCCCCGCCACTTCCAGCTATCTCAAGCTCGTCCGTGCCGATGCCTTTTATCTGCACTCCGCCTTTGCTTAAAACTTCGCAAAGCTGCACGACTTCAGGCTCTTTGGCTACATTGCTTAGAGTTGTTACGCCCTCGGCAAGCGCTGCTGCCATGATGATATTTTCACTGCCTGTTACAGTAATCTTGTCAAAAACGATATTTGTACCCTTAAGCCTGTTCGGCGCTTTTGCTATGACATATCCTTGTTCTATATCTATCAAAGCTC
>JAITEH010000128.1 GCA_031282125.1 Campylobacteraceae bacterium | reverse complement strand
CACGCCAAATCTTTTACAGACAGTGCGAAACGGCAGGTCGGTAAAACCAGCTAACGGCGCCAAAGCCGTCAAGCTTTGGCTAAAATCAATTTTATGCATTACAGATTAGGTAATCCGTATCTACAAATTTCCCGTTGTCGCGTAAAAATAGAAGAATTCTAAATCTCTCAAATTCGCTTTCGTCGTTGCCGTCCAAAAATTCTCTGGCTTTATCTATAAGTCTTAACTCAAAAAGAATATATAAATACGAAAACGCCGCATCGTGGTTTTTGAGCTGTAAATTGTCATATAACTTCAAGAGAACATCGGGCTCAAGTACATTCTTAAGAACTCTAGCCGCAGCTAAAAATCCGTTTGTATCCAAGCCATTCGTTTCCAAAAGCTCTTTAACCTCTTCAACGTTTAGCGTGAAGTTATCCTCTTTGTCGGCAAATCTTTTGAGTAAATCCAAAACCATCTCGTTTGTGAGCTGGTATTTGTAAGCTTTGATTTCTGCGTATGAGGCTTGACTTAAGAGAGCGTCAAAAGCTTTTTTGCAAGCTACGCTGTCTAATGTCGGGCAGTGTTTTAAAACTTCGCCGATGGATTTTTTGTCGTCTTTGGCAAAATTCAGACGGTTTTGGTTTAAGAGTTCATTATCGCTTCTAAGGCGGAATTTCTTCAAATCCACATATACGCCGTCTCTTATTTTTTCTAAAATTTCATAAATCTCGTCAATCTCTTTTTTGCCTGTTTTAGTATCTTCGCTTTTTGGATTGAATTTCATTCTTCTAACGGCAATAGAGAGCACTTTGAAAGCATCGTGTCTATACTCAAACTCTTTTTCTTCACCAAGAAGTGTGTATCTTATCTCTGTAAGCAGCGCTTCATAATCTTTTTTCAACAGTCGTTTTATGAAGAAATTTTTGATAGAGTAAAATACCATGTGCGCTACGGAAGCTATTAACAGCACAAATGCGGGGATGATAAGCCATACAGCTATAGGAAGCTCCCAAGAGTTCCCAAATATCGTCAATGTGTAATATGTGTTTTCACTTGGAACGATAGAGTAGGTGTAAATCCCGACAATCGCTAACAGTAAAAATGAAAAAAACAGATAAGCCCTGATACCCATTATAAACTCCTTTTATTTTTTGTCTGTTCGGCTATCTCGCGGCAGACGATGCAGTATTTTGCGTGCGGTTTGATTTTGAGACGCTGAATGCTTATCTCTTCTTCGCACATTTCGCATATGCCGTAAGTTCCGTTTTCTATTTTGCCTAATGCATATTCTATCTCAAGCAGCTCTTTTGATTGTTGTACGCTTAACGCCTGACCTATAAAACTGCTTGTATTCAAACTTGCCAAATCAGCGTCATCCTGCGCATCCGATACGTCTATATCTCTTATCTCTTTAGCTGTGCCGTCTATGTTTTTGAGTACCTGTTCTTTACGGCTTAAAAGCAGCTCTTTAAAAAACTCAATATCATTTTTTTTCATTACTATCCTTTAGCATTTTACTCTTTATGATACGGATGGTTGTTTTTGATACACAACCCGCGGTATATTTGCTCAAGTAATACGACTTTTGCTATTTTATGCGCGTATGTTAATCTACTTAAGCTTATAACTCTTTTAGTACGACGCAAAAACTGTTCCTCAAAACCGTATGCGCCTCCTATAAAAAACCTTATATCCGCACCGTTTTCAAAAATAGCGCTGAATTGTGCGCTTGTAATCTCTTCGCCCTCTTCATCAAGCGCTACGGTATAGCCTTTAAGATACGGCTCGTAAATCGACGAATATGCGCTTTTCGCGGCATTTGCGCCTTTGCTCTGCGCCTGCGTTACAGATGAGTTAAAAAGCGCCGTCTCTTCTACTTTGGCAAATACCGAACTCATCTTTATAAATTCGCCGCATAACTGCTTGATGCTTGCGGGCGTACATTTTTCTATAGAGTAAACGTTAATTTTCATAAAGTCCCGCACCAACAACAAGATACGATACGTTAGCGATATGGTCGTTAAGCTTGACGCCGCCTATCGCCGCTACGGGCTTTTTTGACAGCAGAGCAAGGGATGAGAGTCTGTCTCCCAAGATATTATCGGTATCTTTTGTGGAGGTTTTTCTATATGCGCCAAGCCCTATATAATCAACGCTTGTATCGTTTGCTTCCAAAATCTCTTTTTCATTGTGCGTTGAGATGCCGAGTATTTTGCCGCCGATAATACTCCTTACATGCTCCACACTCTTTGCGACGCTATCTGCATACTTCAAAAGGTCGTCTTGTCCCAAATGCACTCCGTCGCAAAACGGCGCTAATGATATATCGTCATTCACAATCAAAGGTATGTTCAAATACTCTTTTATTGTCAGGATATCATCTCTTTTTTCTTCGAAACTGCCTGTTTTATTTCTGTATTCTGCCATCGCCGCATCAAGATTGTGTATCCTTTGTGTAATCCACAAAAGAGTTTTATCGTTTTTCTCCATAGTCGCGATATCTATAAGGGCAAAAAGTTTAGCGCTCAATCCCCGCCTTTAACATCGGGCAAAAAGTATCTCAATAGATTGCCTATCGTGTGTTTTAGTTCACCCCTTTTTATTATCATGTCTATAAGTCCGTGTTCAAGCAAAAACTCCGCTCTTTGGAAGCCCTCAGGCAGCTCCGAGCCTATCGTCTGTTTGATAACTCTTTGTCCCGCAAAGCCTATCAGCGCGCCAGGTTCTGCTATTATTATATCGCCAAGCCATGCAAATGATGCGCTCACGCCTCCCATTGTCGGGTCTGTCAAGACTGATATATACGGTAGTTTTTCTTCCGAAAGCTTTGTCAAAACGGCTGAAGTTTTTGCCATTTGCATCAAAGAGAACGTACTCTCCTGCATTCTGGCTCCGCCGCTTGCGCTCACTATCACGACGCCCTGTTTTTTCTTGATGGCGCGGTTTACGGCGCGCACTATCATCTCACCCTCTACAGAGCCTAAGCTTCCGCCCATGAAATTAAAATCAAATACTACAAGCTGTACGGCGATATTATCTATCGTACATTCGCCGCTGATGACGGCAGAGTTGCGCCCTGTTTTTGCGTTTGCCTCTTCTATACGTTTTTTGTATGATTTTTTATCCACAAATCTCAACGGATCTACAGCGCAAAGATTTTCATCGCAAGATACAAAACTATTTTTATCAGCTAAAAGTTCTATGCGTTCGCTTGCGCTGATACGCATGTGAAAGCCGCATTTTGGGCAGACGTAAGATTGGAGCATAATCTCTTTTTTGTACATTAATGCGCCGCACGATTCGCATTTGATCCAGTAACTTGGCGTTTCTGCAGGCGTGGGTTGGACCCTGCGGCTTTTAAAAAGTTCTGTAAATTTCATATAGATAACTCCATTATAAAATTATGAATTTTATCAAATATTCCCTTATCTTTACTTACGAGCAATAAATTTTTATTTTCAAATCTATATAAATCTTCGCTCATGTACCATCCCGCCGCTATATCAAACTCTCTTATAGCTCCATGAAAAAGTACAAAATCTACCTCATGAGACAGCGCCAAAGAGAGAGCTAACGCTCCCATGCTTCTATATTTTAATGAAGATTGGCACAATTTAAGGCTAAGTTCTCCTGAGCTGTACGCTTTTTCAAAAATACCGATACCATGAAGCGGGCTGGATATTATCTTCTCTCTTTTGTTTTGAAGAAAAGAGAGCCGCTCGAAACAACTTTCGGTTTTTATATACATGCAGCCTGCGGCAAAATTGGCGACAACTGCGCCGACGGTTTTTCCGTCTCTTTTTAAGGCTGCCGAAGAGCCGAAATACGGGATATTTGAAGCGAAATTTTTACTTCCGTCTATCGGGTCGATGACGACAATATCTTTTCCTTCGCCTATAAATCCGCTCTCTTCGCTGTAAATTTGCCCGAATTTGCTCAAGTGTTTGACAAAAATCGCCTCCGCTTCCAAGTCCCCTCTTAAGCTTATATCTCCGCCAAATCCTATTTCGCACTTATCGCGTAAATTCTCTTTATCGTTCAAAAGCTTGTATATTTCGCGGTTTGCTTCTATGCATGAGAGTATGAAGTCCATGCAAACTCCTGTTTTTTCTTTATCTTAGCCAATATTTGCTAAAATAAGCATATACGTCAAAGGATGAAAGTGCAGGGCTTTATCGTACACATAAACAGAGTTAAAGATGAAGATTTGATAGTATCCATACTCTGTGAAGATAAATTAAGAGCTGTTTATAGATTTTACGGCGCGCGGCATTCTGTGATAAATAACGGCTATTTTATAGATTTTGAAACGCAATTTTCCGCCCGTTCCAGCCTTGCGCAGTTAAGAAACGTCATACATTTAGCTTATAAATGGAGTCTTGACAGAGACCGTTTCTATTTTTGGCAAAACTTTGTAAAACTTTTTTATGAGCATTTGAAAGATGTAGAGAATATAGACAGATTTTACTTTGACCTGCTGAAAAATTCTGCCGACAAGTGGCATAAGCAAAATCCCAAAAGAGTTGCCGTAGAGGCGTATCTGGAGCTTTTGCATTTTGAGGGCAGACTCCACTCTTTGGAGCAGTGTTTTTTGTGTGAAGAAAAAATTGAAGATGAGAGCGTAGCGCTTGCGCGCGCTTATCTGCCTGCACATACACAATGCATACACAACACAGGTCTATATATAGATAAATTAAAAAAGCTTTTTGATACAAAAAAGACGCTTTTTTTGGATGATGATGAGATAGAATACCTTTATAGAGTGATGAATGAGGGATTCTAAAAATATAGTAAATAAAAAAACTTAACAATATAAAAATACAAATATTTTATTTATAAAACTTGGAAATTGTCTATTTTAAAGATGTTGTTTGATATAATGTAATATAAAACTCAAATAAAACTCGCAGGAGAGCGCATGAAGCGGCTGTTTTTAATAATATTATTTATTTCTTCCACTGTGTGTACGGCTAAAGAAAATATGTTTGCTAATGAAATGAGTAGTTTTTGTCTGATAGAGTGTGGTTTTTTAAATTCCAAGGGCGAGATAGCGGTTGAGCCTGTGTTTGATTATGTCAATCGATTTTCATCTATAGGCTTGGCTCTTGTCGGCAGCGGATACAAGAGCGTTTTTATCAACTTCAGAGGCGAGATAATCGTAGATACGAAATTTGACGATGCGGGAGCCTTTGCCGCCAACTTTTTAGCTGCAGTGAAATTAAATAACCATTGGGGATATATAGGCGATGACGGTCTTATCGCGATAGAGCCTCAATTTACGGAAGCGAAAAGTTTTGCCGCAAACGGTTTGGCTCCTGTGAGATGGGAAGATGAGTGGGGCTTTATCAATACAAAAGGTGTTGTGGTTATAAGGGCGCAGTTTGAAGATGTCTATTCGTTTGATGATAGCGCGCTGGCAAGAGTTAAGAAAAACGGCAAATGGGGTTTTATCAATGAAAAAGGCGCATGGATAACCAAAAACGAGTTTGACTTTGCAAATGATTTTGCCGATAATTTTTTAGCGGCAGTCAAAAAAGACGGCAAATACGGATTTATCGACACAAAAGGCAACATGGTAATACAACCGCAGTTTGATTATGCCGCAAATTTTGCGCATGGGTTGGCGATTGTGCAGAAGAGTGGTAAATTGGGCTACATTAACGAAAATGGCGAGATAGCGATAAGGGCTGAATTTGACGGCGCGGTTGGCTTTAATATAAACAATGTGGCGGCGGTAAAACGCGGCAAAGAGTGGAGTCTTATCGATAAAAAAGGCAAATTAATAGCCAAATTAAAACAAGACGGTTTCATAGAGCCGCTCTCTAACGGACTTTTTTTGATAGAAGATAACTTTTATAACCAATACTGGTACAATTCAAACGGCGAACTACTGTTATATACCGATACGGTATGCTCGATAATGACGCTCAAAAAAGCCGACGGCACGATAATCTGGCCTAAAACTACGGAAAAAGAGCTTTGCAAGTACTTGACAAAACTAAACTGATGTTTTTTGAGAAGAGGATATGAAAAGATACTAACAAACCGATTTTGATGCGGTTTGTTAGTGTGAAGATATATAAATTATTTTTCTAAAGCAGCTTTTGCTTTGGCGGCTACAGCGCTGAAACCTTCAGCGTCATTCATCGCCAAGTGTGCCAAAATCTTTCTGTCAAGCTCTATATTGGCTTTACTGAGTCCGTTGATAAATCTTGAGTAGCTGATATCGTTCAATCTGCATGCAGCGTTGATTCTTGTTATCCAGAGTCTTCTAAAATCTCTCTTTTTAGCGCGTCTATCGCGATATGCGTAAACTAAACTTCTCTCTAACTGCTCTTTTGCTTTTCTGAAGTGTTTTCTTCTTGCGCTAAAAAAGCCGCGCGCTAATTTTAGAACCTTTTTGTGTCGTCTGCGTCTGACAACGCCTGTTTTTACTCTTGCCATTTTTCTTTCTCCTTAACCTTTTGGTGCCTCTGTTTTGAGGACTTGCCCTGTTTTGCAGGGGGATTGCAACGATTGAATGATTTAAAAATCAAAAACTAAAATAAAGCGTATTAACTTTGGCAAAGCATTATTTTGATAGATTTCTCATTTGTACTATCAACGTATTTTGCCTCTTTTAATCCACGCATGCGTTTTGCGGGTTTTTTGGTCAAAATATGACTTCTAAAAGCAGCTCCGCGTTTAATGCGGTTTTTAGCAGCTTTGAAGCGTTTTGCCGCTCCGCGTACCGTTTTCATTTTCGGCATGCCGACTCCTTGCGTAAATATCTGAAATCTGCTTGTTTAAGCCCGCTTTTTGACTTGCGCTTAATTGGCATTTTTCAAAGCCTATAATTTTAGCGGAAAGATTCTTAAATAGCAGTAAAATGTTTTGCTATTGCACTTGAGCAAGCACGGCAAACTCGAAAATATTATTCAAAAAGTCCTATTACCAACTCTCTAATTTTATCAGCGCCGTTAATAAATTTACCAAATCCAACATTATGTCTGGCATCATATATTGCCTCGCCTCTAAGATTGCCTTTCTCAAAAACTTTGATATTGGCGTATATCATATATACGGCAAGATCCCAAGACCAATTTGCCGTATAGTCGGCCCTCAAATAGCAATCTTCTACGTTATCGTAAGCTTGCTTGAGTGTAACTTTATACTCTTTTTCTCTAAGCGTATCCGTAAATACTCGCAAAAAATCACCCTTGACAAGCTTATTTTCTGTGATACAAACGTCTTTCTTTTCAATATTTGTTACAGGATTTATAATTTGCTTTGTAGTACAACCGCTTAGACTTAAAATTACTGCCCCAAAAGCCAAAAAGCTTAAAAACTTTTTCATAAATCCACCCCTTAAAAAAATTTTTGAAAAATTTAATGCTGTTTTTTAGACAAAACTATCGGAAATATCCTTTTGTCTCCATAAAACATTGTGGTATTATACTATAATTTTTAATCAAAAAAAGCCATATGGCTTAAATTTTAATTATAATTTGCTTTTCGCAGAAAATAACAAACTTATTTTTTCGGCACGGTCAGCATATTGACATATCGTCCTTCAAAATTTGGCTCATGGTCTCTGTCGGCAATATCATTCATCAAGCCCCAGACATTGTTGAGAACAGTTACGCCTGACTCGGGATTTGATATCTCGCGGCCTTTTAGAAAGACGCGAAAGCGCACATGTTTGCCTGC
>JAITEH010000120.1 GCA_031282125.1 Campylobacteraceae bacterium | reverse complement strand
CAACCTGCAAATACAGCCATCAACACTCCTGATGCCAAAAAAACAAACATCCTTTTCATAAATTCCTCCTTTTTGAAATTTAATCCTACTCCCACTCGATAGTGGCGGGCGGCTTGTTGGATATATCGTACACTACGCGGTTTATCCCGCTTACTTCGTTTATGATTCGCGTACTCATACGCTCCAACAGTTCATGAGGCAAAGCGGCGAAAGTCGCGGTCATGCCGTCCGTGCTCTCTACTATCCTTATGCACACCGTGTTGTCGTACGTCCTGTTGTCGCCCATGACGCCGACGCTTTTGACATTCAAAAGCACGGTAAAACTCTGCCATGTTTTGTCGTAATATCCGCTCACTTTAAGCTCTTCTTGCATTATCACATCAGCTTCTCTTAAAAGACTTAAATCCTCTTTCGTAACCTCGCCCATGATTCTTATGGCAAGTCCCGGACCCGGGAACGGATGACGCATGATCATATCTCTTGGGATACCAAGCTCAAGTCCCAAAGCTCTTACTTCATCTTTGAAAAGCTCTCTTAGAGGCTCGATGAGCGCAAATTTCATGCTATCGGGAAGTCCGCCGACATTGTGATGGGATTTGATAGTTTTGGAAGGGCCTTTGACGGATACGGATTCTATCACGTCAGGATAGAGCGTGCCTTGCGCCAAAAACGCTATATCGTCGTGTTTTTTTGCTTCCTGTTCAAAAACTTCTATAAATGTATGACCTATGATTTTTCGTTTTTGTTCGGGGTCGATTACGCCTTTTAAGCGCGATAGATATATCTCGCTCGCGTCAATCGTAATCAATGGGATTTTGAGATTGACTTTGAACATATTCTCTACCTGCTCTCTTTCATTTGCTCTCAAAAGCCCCGTATCTACGAAAATAGGCACAAGCCGCTCGCCTATCGCTTCATGCAAAAGCGCGGCTACTACGGAGCTGTCCACGCCGCCGCTTACTGCGCAAAGAACTTTTTTACCGCTCGTTAGAGCTTGGATTTTGGCTATCTGCTCTTTTGCAAATGAGCCCATATTCCATGTAGTCTCGCAGCCGCAAATCTCTTTTGCGAAGTTTCTTAAAATTTTTGCTCCGTAAACAGAGTGCGTAACTTCGGGGTGAAACTGCAGGGCATAAATATTTTTTTCTACATTGGCAATCGCCGCATGAGTGGAGTTGTCGCTCACAGCTACGCTTGTGAAACCTTCGGGCAGTTTCTCGACTCTGTCTGCATGACTCATCCAGTAAACGCTGTTATTTTCCGTATTTTTAAATATAGCGCAGCCTTCCGTGTATGTAACGTTTGCTTTGCCGTACTCATGACGATTAGCCGCCGCCACTTCGCCGCCAAAATGGTGCGCGATAAGCTGCATACCGTAGCAGATGCCAAGTATCGGAAGTCCAAGCTCGTAAATACCCTCGTCTATTTTATAGGCGTCTTTGGCATAAACCGAAGCGGGGCCGCCTGATAGTATGATGCCTTTGGGATTTTTAGCTTTGATGCTTTTTATGCTTTCGTTGTAGGGGACTATCTCGCAGTAAACTTTCTCTTCTCTCATGCGTCTTGCGATTAACTGCGTGTACTGCGAACCAAAATCCAAAATAACAATAGGAACATTCTTCATGAAGTCTCTCTTTGAGTGTTTTGGAAGTGATTTTATCTTTTTTATCCAAAAAAGCAGATTAGATGATTGACAAAAAAACTTTTACAGTATGACGGATGATTTTGCCGGAGCGTCGTGGGATTCTATATATTTGGGGTCGCCTTTATACCCGCAGCCGGAAAGTAAAAATATAAATGCTATAATTAGCAGATGAAACATGTAAGTCTTGTTATTTCTCATATAAAACAGCAATCCTCTTTCAAAAAAATGGAGCAAATAGCCTCGTACAAAAAGCTTTTGGCTCTTTTGCCGCCCAGATATCAAAGCATGGTGCAGTTCATGTACAACAGAAATGACACGCTCTTTTTTGTACTTAAACATCAGGGTTTCAAAATGGAGTTTGATTATAAGATGACATTGATAAAAGGCATATTAAAAAAGCTTGTCAAGCAGGACGAAAGCTGCAAATGTATAGACGCGGAAAATATCACAGTATTTGTTACCAACAAAATGCCGCTTGATGCGAATGAACAAAAGAGCGATACAGTGCCATGCTACAGCGAAAAATCCAAAGGCGGTTTTCAAAATCTTGCAAAAGATGAGAAGCTGAAAAAGGCGTTTGAATCCATCAGAGAGATTATCCGTAAAAGAGGCGGTTTTGAGTAAACTCAAGGATTTTTCTTGCTAAGTACTATAAAAAACCTGCCTGATAACGCGGGAATCTACCAATATTTTGACGCCAACAATAGACTTCTTTACATAGGCAAAGCCAAATCTTTAAAAAAGCGCGTGAAAAGTTATTTTAGATTTGATGGCGGTCTGTCGCCTGCTCCCAACTTAAGCCCCAGAATATACAAAATGATAAGCGAAGCAAAGAGGTTTGAGTATCTTCTGGTAGAGAGCGAACACGATGCGCTTATCTTGGAAAATTCGCTTATAAAACAGCTAAAACCAAAATACAATATCCTGCTTAGAGATGACAAAACATACCCGTACATATATATTGACTTAGCGCAGGAATTTCCTCGTTTTGAGACGACAAGAAAGCTTGTCAAAGGCTCTCATGTAAAGTATTTCGGGCCATTCAGCTCTTCTCATAAAGCTATTTTGGAAGCTTTGTATCTACTCTTTCCGCTTGTGCAAAAAAG
>JAITEH010000110.1 GCA_031282125.1 Campylobacteraceae bacterium | reverse complement strand
AATCTAAACGGTAAAGTAATTTCTGTGGTTATATTTTTGGTTTTTGTGTTTATCGCCGTGTGTTTTGCGGTAAATTTCATCGACAATACATACAAATTGCCGCCCGAGCCCAATGCCCGCGTCAACGACTCCACCCTGCTTGGAATCGACACGAATGACAACGACGTGCGCGATGACGTGGAGAGATGGATATATCAAACTTACGATACATATACGCCCTGTATCGAGCAGGATATAAGCGTAGAGTCGTCAAGCGGCGAATTTTACACTACAGTCATCAAAGAGTGCAACGGCGCGCCCGTACCGTATCATCCGATAGTGCGGGAACTTGCCATGCAGTATGCAAAAACGTACCAAATTATCCTTCAAGACCCTAAAAATTATAGAAAAAATATCGAACTCGAAGACGCGGCATATTACTGCAACAGATACTTTACAAGCGGCGTAGATGAGGTAAAAAAGAGTGTGTTTATAGACCCGACTATAGTCTCGAAACTCAAAGCCGTTCAATTCAACACGCAAAACCGCATAAATGCGTACGAAACATACACGGCACAGTTAAAAGGCACTGTTTATGAGTTGGAGCAAGAATATTACAAGAAATATTGCGATTTTAATGTGGATACTCTTCTCACGCAAAATAACGGGTAACCATTTCGGTGATTATTGATTAATCGTCTCATATATCTCATGAATAGCGCATTGTTCGTGAGATAATGAGGTGGATTGCTATGCCGATTTCATCGGCGCGCAATGACAGTTTCCTTTTTGTTATTCCCTAAAAACGAGTATTGCCCTCCTCTGTTCTGTCATTCCCGCGCGACTGAACGACAAACTTCCAAATGAAGTATATATCCCAATTCCGTCATTCCCGCGTAGGCGGGAATCCATCTTCTCCGTCATTCCCGCGACCGAACGACAAGCTTCTGAAAGAAGCGCATACCGTGAGAGAATGAGGGAATCACCTTATAATTTGTCATTCTATCGCGGATAATACGCTACAAGTGTACAAGAATCTAAAATATTTATTCTTTTGGATTCCCGTTTTCACGGGAATGACAGAAAAGGAAGGCAACACTTTGTTCCAAATTCCGTCATTGCGAGTCGCAAAGCGACGAAGCAATCCAGAAAGAATATCAATAGTGAACCATGTTCACAATTGACAACCACATGTATTCCGTCATTCCCGCGTAAGCGGGAATCCATTACTCTATATGTAAAAGAAATAATGATAGATTCTACTTTCTCCGTCATTGCGAGCCGCTTTCGGCGCGGCAATCCAGTTTCTCTGTCATTCCAGCGTAGGCGGGAATCCATCTTCTCTATTATTTCCACAAAAACATCTTCAATTCCTTTGTTTCGCTAAAACCTAGGTTTTAGCGACCATCTTTCTTGAACAAGCAAGAAAGAGGCAAAGAACTTGCCACGCGGTTGTGTCGTCCTTCGGATACCCTCGTATTTTTGTTTTGCTCGGGCGTTGCGGGACTCGTTGTTGCAAGCAACAACTTCAAACAAGTCCTCACGCTTTATCCTCGCAAAATTAAAAATACTTCGGCGACACAAATGCGTGGGTTTAAAGATTACTATTTATTTCATTGCTTCGTCGCTTTGCGACTCGCAATGACAAGTAGTTTAGATTCCCGCCTGCGCGGGAATGACGGAATGTGGCGTGTTTCTGCATTTCCTCGCAGTGCATTTTCCCTCGCAATATGCGCTTACTTCGTAAGCTTACCGTTTGGTCGCGGGAATGACAGAAATAGGTGCAGTTGTCATTGCGAGCGAAGCGAAGCAATCCAAAGACTGTGTGCATGTGAGGCAACGCGCTCAGCGTAACAGTCTTCCAAAATGCATAAAAACATGCGCCACATAGACTACTTCTCTCCTTTAACGCTCCAAATATACTCTTTTATCAATTTCTCTTTTTGAAACAATTTAGCATGAAATGTATCGCCCTCTTTATATCGCCCTACTCCGCTTGGAGTGCCGCTCATCACTATATCATTATCGACCAAGCTCATGAAGCTGCTTATCTCTTTCAAAATCTCCAAAGGTTTATAAATCATCTCTTCCGTAAAGCCTTTTTGCTTTAATTCGCCGTTGATAAAAAGCTCGAAATTCAGAGTATCGACCTCATCTATAGCTATGAACTCTCCGAAAACAGCGGCATTATCAAACGCTTTTGCTCTCTCCCACGGCAATCCTTTGGTTTTAAGAGCTTTTTGCAAATCCCTTTTTGTAAGGTCAAGTCCAAGAGCGACAGCGGCAATTTTGCCATTTTTAATCAAAAAAGAGATTTCACACTCGTAGTGACAATCTTCACTTATATAATAAAGCTCTTTCGAGATAGAAGAGTTTGGTTTCAAAAAAAGCACCATAGATGAAGGTATCTCGTTTTTTAACTCATCTATATGTTCTTTATAATTTCTGCCCACGCAGACCACTTTACTTGGAAATAGTTCCTGCCCTTCGAAGATAACGCTCCCTTTCATCTGTTCTCCATTCTAAATATTTTTTCAAACTCTGCAATCGCGTTGTAATTTGAATTTAAATTATACTCAAAATCCTTATATGTAAAGAGAAGCGTTTGCGCATGAAGCAAAACTCTTGACGCCCCGCACAATCTTATCCTCTCTTCCAAACTCAATTTGCCGTCCAAATAATCAGCTCCCGCTTGTGCACTCTGACCATAAATCGGGTCGCCGACTATGGAATGTTCCACGTGAAACAAATGTGCTCTTATCTGATGCTGCCGCCCTGTCTTCGGAACTGCTCTTACCAAAGTAGCATTCAAATCTTCAAAATATTTTATCGGAATGATTTTTGTAACTGCATCTTTGCCGCGCGCATCTATGCAAACTTTCAATTTTATCTCGTCGTAATTGCTATTGACCAATATCGGCGCTTTTATGATAAGTGGCTCTTTTATCTCTCCTTTGGCAAGCGCGATATACTCTTTTTGCACCCTCTTCTCTTCAAAAAGTTTTTTGAGCGTACTCTCTTCATTTTTATTTTTCGAGACCATAAGTAAGCCGCTCGTCTCTTTGTCAAGTCTGTGAACTATATTTGCATTCTTGCCGTAGAGATATTTTATCTCATCATTTAAAGAGTACGCGGTCGTTCTGTCTCTTGGGTGCGCCAAAACTCCGCTTGGCTTATCAAAAACGGCAAAAAACTCATTTTCATATATGGGCTGTAATCCTCTAGGGTGCGGCTCGTACATCAAAAGCGTTACGGTTTTACTTACTATGTCGGATTTTCTTTTGACTATTTCGCCCTCTTGCAGCAGTTGCTTTCTATCTATTGCTCTTTGCGCTTCTCTCATGCTAAACCCAAGCTGATGTACTAAAAATACCCATGCTTTGACAGGCTCATCTAATATAAAATCTTTTGAAATATAAGGCAAGTTTTACTCGCTTTTGGGTAGAATTTCGTGTTCAATTAAAAACAAATTATGCATGTATTTATCCCTATTGTAGAAAATACAAAATCTAATTATATCTTTTAAAGGCTTTATTTATGGTGGAACGATATTCGAGAGAACAGATGAAAGAGAAGTGGACTGTCAAAGCCAAATATGACGCGTGGCTTAAAGTCGAAAAATCAGCCGTTAAAGCTTGGAACAGATTGGGACTTATACCAAACGATGACTGCGAAAAGATACTAAAAAACGCCGCATTTGATATAGATAGAATCGAAACGATAGAAAAAGAGACGAAGCATGACGTGATAGCATTTTTGACCTCTGTGTCCGAGAGTTTGGGAGAAGAGAGCCGCTTTGTGCATTACGGTATGACAAGCTCTGATTGTATAGATACGGCTGTCGCACTGCAAATCAAAGAGTCTCTTGAGCTTATTATCGAAGATGTAAAGACGCTTTTGAACGCTCTCAAAAAAAGAGCCGACGAACACAAATACACATTGATGGTGGGACGCAGTCATGGCATACACGGCGAACCGATAACATTTGGTCTTGTCCTTGCGATATGGCATGACGAGATAAAAAGAAGCCTTGAAAATCTACTGCATGTAAAAAACGTAGTGAGCGTAGGAAAAATAAGCGGAGCCATGGGTAACTTTGCGCACGCTCCCGTTGAACTTGAAGAGATAGTCTGCGCTGAGCTTAACCTCTCCCCTGCCCCAGCCTCAAATCAAATAATCCAAAGAGACCGCTACGCCGCGCTTTTTAACGCACTCGCTCTGCTTGCCGCTTCATGCGAAAAGATAGCCGTAGCGATACGCCACTATCAGCGCACGGAAGTTTACGAAGCGGAAGAGTTTTTCTCAAAAGGACAAAAAGGAAGCTCTGCCATGCCGCACAAAAGAAACCCAGTGCTCAGCGAAAATATCACGGGACTTTGCCGCATGATAAGAAGTTACGCGCAGCCTGCTTTAGAAAATGTCGCTTTGTGGCATGAGCGGGATATAAGCCACAGCTCCGTTGAGAGATTTATACTGCCTGACGCTTTCATAACGACGGATTTTATGCTTTTAAGGCTAAGTTCTCTTATCGAAAATCTTCTTGTTTATCCCAAAAATATGCTAAAAAACCTAAATCTCACGGGCGGACTTGTCTTCTCTCAGCGCATTTTACTGGAACTTCCAGTGCAAGGCGTATCAAGAGAAGAGGCGTATAAGATAGTCCAAAGAAACGCCATGAAAGTCTGGGAGGATTTGCAGCAGGGAAAAGCTGCAGTAAATGAAAAAAATGAAAGCCTCTTTTTGCAAAATCTGCTTTTAGACAATGACTTGAGAGCAAAACTTACAGAAGAGAAAATACGCTCATGCTTTGAGTATGAGTATTACACAAAAAATGTAGATAAAATCTTTAATCGCGTCTTTGGGGAGAAGAAAAACTAATGCTTACCGTCATAAAAAGGAGCGGCAGAACAGAACCGCTTGATGTCTCAAAAATCAAAAAATACACCTCGTCCGCTGTTGAGGGATTGGACAATGTCAGCCTGAGTGAGCTTGAAGTGGACGCCAAAATACAGTTCCGCGACCAGATAACTACCGCCGAGATACAGCAAACCCTCATAAAAACAGCCGTAGATAAGATAGACATAGACAGACCAAACTGGACATTTGTAGCCGCAAGACTGTTTTTGTACGACCTTTATCACAGAGTGAACGGCTTTTCGGGATATGGGCATTTGAAGGATTATTTCGAAAAAGGCGAAAAAGAGGGGCGCATCGTTTTGGGACTCAAAGAGAAGTATGATTTGGACGATCTCAACAGCTATATAGATGTGTCGCGCGATTTGCAGTTCACTTACCTTGGCGTAAAGACTCTGCATGACAGGTATTTGCTGAAAAACCGTAAAGGCGAGCCCATAGAGCTTCCTCAGCATATGTTCATGGCGATAGCTATGTTTTTGGCGCAGAATGAGTTCAATTCGCAGGATTGGGCGAAAAAGTTTTACGATTTGATAAGCAGATTTGAAGTTATGCCCGCCACCCCTACCCTCTCAAACGCAAGGACGGCGCGTCATCAGTTAAGTTCATGCTATGTCGGCTCGACTCCTGACAATATAGAAGGCATCTTTGACAGTTTCAAAGAGATGTCGCTTCTTAGCAAATACGGCGGCGGCATCGGCTGGGATTGGAGTTTGGTGCGGGCTATGGGCAGCATGATAGACGGACACAAAAATGCCGCTGGCGGCGTTATACCATTTCTAAAAATCACAAATGACATCGCGGTTGCGGTTGATCAGCTTGGCACAAGAAAAGGCGCTATAGCAGTTTACGCAGAGCCTTGGCACATGGATATATCGGACTTTTTGGATCTGAAGAAAAATTCCGGCGAAGAGAGACGCCGCACGCATGAGCTCTTCCCTGCCCTTTGGATAAACGACCTTTTCATGAAGCGCATAGAGCAAGACGCGATGTGGACGCTTTTTGACCCTTTTGATACGCCTGATTTGTGCGAGCTTTACGGCGAAGCGTTTGAAAAAAGATATGAAGAGTATGAGAAAAATCCCGAAACGCCAAAAGAGTTCATCAAAGCAAAAGAGCTTTGGAAAAAGATATTGACTAACTATTTTGAGTCTGGAAGTCCATTTTTGTGCTTCAAAGATAATGCAAACAGAGCAAATCCAAATGACCACACAGGCATCATCAGAAGTTCGAACCTCTGCACGGAGATATTTCAAAACACCAAACCAAACCACTACATGACAAAAGTTGTTTTTAACGACGGTGGGGAGAGATTGTTCGAAGAGAACGACGATGTCAAAACAGACAACGGCATCACGAAAAAAGCCAAAAAAATTACCGCGCTGGATACTATCGACGGCAAAGAGATATTTATCGTGGAAAAAGCCCTGAAAGAGGGCAAAACCGCCGTCTGCAATCTGGCAAGCATAAATCTCTCGAAAGTAAATACAAAAGATGACATAGAAAGAGTCGTGCCCATCGCCGTCAGAATGCTTGACAATGTCATAGACCTTAACTTCTATCCTCATGCCAAAGTCAAGCACACCAACCTCCTCTCTCGCGCCGTAGGGCTTGGCATCATGGGAGAAGCGCAAATGCTGGCAGAAAATGGCATCGCATGGGGCGGATACGACCATCTTGCAAAGATAGACGAGATAATGGAGACGATAAGCTACAACGCCATAAAAGCTTCAAGCAATCTAAGCTTGGAAAAAGGCGCTTATCCCGAATTTGACGGCTCAAAATGGAGCAAGGGAATTTTCCCTGTAGATATAGCAAACGAAAATGCAAAAAGACTTGTGGATAGAGGCGGACTTTTCGGATACAGTTACGACTGGGACAAACTAAAAGAGAAAGTCAAAAGAGACGGTATGCGCAACGGCTATCTCATGGCTATCGCGCCCACAAGCTCCATCTCCATACTCGTAGGCACTACGCAGACGATAGAGCCCGTATATAAAAGAAAGTGGTTTGAAGAGAATCTATC
>JAITEH010000090.1 GCA_031282125.1 Campylobacteraceae bacterium | reverse complement strand
AAAAACATGAAAATATATTTCGTCATTTTTAATCCTTAAAAAGTTTATAAATTATACTTATTAACTTCTTACGATTAACTTTCACTCAACTATTTTATTACTACAATTTTTAAGCTTTTTACAAGAGATTTTGTTTTATTCATATTCTCTTGATTTAAGTGCTGACAATAAAAAAGTATTTTTCTATCTTCTTTGAAATATACACAATCATGGCTGTCAAAATCCCGCCTTGATTTGCGGTTTTAAAATGTGACTCTGCGGTTCTGCGGCAAGACTCTACAGCCTTTTTATGATCCCCGCATGGATTGTCTCATGAAAGATATATTGCGCCGTTTCCAAACTTTATTTGTTTATTATCACCGCTTGTATATTTCGCTTGTCAAAACGTCCATGGTCGTCTATCACTCTTATCTCAAACGTGCCGCTTTTTTTCGGAAGCCACAAGACAGATTTGGATTGGTCGCTGCTACCTATATACTCGTCGTTTGCAAACCAGTAAAGCGTCTTGACATTTGCATCCGTAACAGCTGTAAATACGATGCGCTCTTCCTTTTCTTTGCTCTCTCTTATCGTATATACAGTGTTTTTCAACGGCGACGTGATGGACGGATTTATACCTGCCGCCACATCAAAAGCATGCCTGCAATGCTCCATATTCGGAGGCTCTCTTTTGGGCAGTCCCGCGCGTTTAAAAATATCCAAAATATCAGACGAGTAGTATTCGTAAACTTCTATTTTTGTATTCGCATTTTTTTTGCCGCCGCATACTGGAAGATTTGTCTTTTTATCTATGAGTACTGGTCTATAAACCGTATCTACTTTGATGGGAGAGACTCCTGGGATAAACCAGCTTTTGCCTTTTCTTTTGCACCACACTGTCGTCAAATCGCCGCTTGACAGGCATACATCTACTTTCTTGACATTTGTCGGGATGATTTTATTGACATCGTATAGTTTTTGCGTCGCCTGCAGACTGTTTACTATGTTGAAAAACAGAGGCGCGGCGCTGTTAGACCCGACAAATGCGGGATTGCCGCTGTTGTCAAAGTTGCCAAGCCATACAATCAAAGCATACTGCCCCACTAACCCCGAACTCCATGCGTCTCTAAATCCCCATGAAGTGCCTGTTTTCCAATATATCGGCAGTTTTTGCACCTCAGCTGCGGCGCTGTCGGCTCTTGGCATGCTTGAGAGCATATCAAGTACGATAAATACCGCTTCTTTACTTAAAAGCCCAGTGCTGTTGCTCACGGGCTGTTCTTTTCTCATGCGAACTTCACGCAAAGCTCCGCCGTTTGCCAGCATTGCGTAAAGTTTGGCTTCTTCAAGCATTGTAACTTCGCCGCCGCCCAAAGCCAAAGCCAATCCGTAATGACCTTCACCCGCCATTTTGCTGATTCCCGCTTTTTTCAAAAAAGCGTAAAAATTCGGATTTCTCAGTTTATTGTTAAGATACACGGCGGGAATATTTCTGCTTCTGATGAGCGCTTGAGCGGCGCTTAAAGGTCCTACAAAACGATTGTCAAAATTTTCTGGAGTATAGGAGCTAAAGCTTGTCGGCACATCTTTTAAAACGCTTTGCGGATGTATTATCCCCTGCTCTATGGCAAGCGCGTAAATAAAAGGTTTCAATGTAGAACCCGGGGAGCGTTTGATATTGAAACCGTTTATCTGCCCTTCTATCTCGTTGTTAAAGTAACCCGCCGAACCCACAGCCGCGACAACGCTCATGTCTCTTGTATCGACCAAAACCGCGGCGGCATTTTTGACTCCTTTATTGGAACTGCGGTTGATATACGAATGGATTTGCGTCTCCAAAAGTCTTTGGAGTTTCAGGTCAAGGGTCGTGCTAATCTTATAATTTGCAACTCCTGCGTTAAAGTCCTCTTTCAAAAGCTGCTCTACAAAATGCGGAGCGTAAAAAGGTAAGTTTTCAGGCTGTCTTAATGAAAACGGCAGTTTAAAAAGCGCTTTTGTCAAATTATCGACTTCAAATTTCTCCTGCCATTTGACGAACAGCTCATTTCTAGCTTTCGTCAATTTTTCACCGACATAGCCCGTGTTTTTATCTATCCTGTAACTTGGAGACTGCGGAAGTACGGCTAAAGCCAAAACCTCTGGAAGCGTCAATTTGTCGGGAGATTTGTCAAAATATATAATGCTTGCCGCGCCTATGCCTTCTATATTTCTGCCGTACGGCGCGTAATTTAGATAAGCTTCCAAAATCTCATCTTTGGAGTAAAAAAGCTCCAATTGCACGGAGCGCAAAATCTGCTTTAATTTTCCGCTTATAGAGCGGGTGTTGAGTTTCCAATACATTCTGGCTAACTGCATGGTTATAGTCGAGCCGCCCTGCATGTCGCCTTTTTTGACATAACTTATCCAGCCGCCTCTTATCAAACTCACGGGATTAAAGCCAAAGTGATAATAAAACCACTTATCTTCATATAATAAAACGCTCTTAATCGTATCGTTTGAAATCTCATTCAAGGGCGTGTAAACGCGGTAACGCTCATCTTTAGCAAGAGTAAGCCTCAAAAGAGCGCCGTTTTGGTCATAAACGGCTGTAGATAAGAAGAGATTGTCAGAAAGCTTCGGGTGCGGCAACAGCCTTAGTCCGATAAGAACCAAGGCTGTTGCAAAAACCGCTGTCGATAGATTGACTAAAAAACGTTTCAACCTGTGCCGACACATCTTTTATATTATTCGGCAGGCAATACAGTAATTGAACCGCTGTCAGCCGAGAGAGCCTGCACCTCTCTATCATACATAGCTTCGGCATAAATCGGCGGAAGCGCATAAGTGCCTTCGTTTGTCGATTTTATCTGATACTTGAAAGTCCTCATGTCTTGATGCGCCATTCCGTATATGATAACTCTATCTTCTCTGACATCGCTATAATCCGTGTTCCATGTACTGCCGCCAGCCATTATCGGAGATACGTAGCTTACCTCTTCATCTTCGTAATACTCGTCTTCGTCATAGTATTCATCGTCGTCATAATGCTCTTCTTGGTATTGCTGCTGCGATACGGCAAGCTGCTGCACAACTTCAAAACCACCCGGCAACAGATCCACTATAGCGACATTTCCCACGCCCTCTTTTGAGTTGGATTTCACTCTTATGGTGACGTTTATCTTTTCGCCGAGTTTTGTCTGTGTGATTTTATTGCCGTTCTCATCCGTATATTCTCTGTAAACTTCCAAACCTTTTTTGACGGCCTCTTTGGGCGCGGCGACGTCATAGCCTTCTTGTACTACAGAGTACCATGCGGGAAGTTTTGAAGGGTTGTTAAATATAATCTGCGAATCGCTCTTTTGGAAATTGCCTTTTGCCAGATTATCCTTTATCTGCGCAATCAATCTCTCCTTATCTTTGCCGCTTTTTGCTTCGATGGAAAGCTTCTCTTCGCCGCTAAGCGCATTCAAGCCTTTAGAGTAACTGTCCAAAGCTAAAATAGTCATGGATGACGCAGTCGTCGTAAATCGCTCGCTTCTAATCATCATGACCATATTTTCAAGCGCTTGAGGCGGTATGCTTTTAATCTTTTCAGGGAAATGTTTCGAGATGAGATATATAGACGCGGCATTTACCACGAGCGGATCATAATAATTTCTCGACCACCACGCGCTGTTATACGCTTTGCTCAAATCTGCCCACGGCTCTTTCAAGAGCGACTCCGCCTCTTTGTCCATTTTGAGCATTTTATACGTAGCGGCAAGATATAGAGCCGCGACATCGCTTTTCCAACTCTTTTCGTAGTTGAGCTGTAATGATTTTTGTACCGTGCTTAAAAGATTTGTCGTAACTTCGCCCTGTCTTGTTAAAAGATATACCGCGTAAGCTCTAAGCCTTAAGCCTTCCAAGCTTTCTATATTGTTATTGCCTGCCAAGCTCGCAAGATAACCGTTTAATCTTTTTAGCAATCCTGATGAGGGCGTTTTGCCTCTTTCCTGCAAATCGACAAGATAGTGCGCCGTATAAACGCTCACGAACATATCTCCGTAAGCCGTAGCCTGCCACAATCCTATAGCTCCGTTGCTATTTTGGCGGGAGTTTAGTATAGAGGCGATACTGCTGTAAGGCACTCCGTTTGTTTTTGCCCTGTTAAGTTCGGCATACTCTTCTTGTATCATAGCTGATATCGCCGCGCTCACCAACTGTTCGGAGCATTTATGCGGATAATTATCAAGATAACTCGTAAGTCCGTTAGCTAAAATAAGCGGAGAGTAAGCGACAGACGCTTCTCGCAACGCAAACGCGTCATACATGTCGCGAAGTTTGTCCACGCTCTCTGTGCTGCCGCCCATGCGTCCCATTATGCTTTGCGTTCTAAACGGCGTTATCGGTCTTACCGACGTTGTGCCGACTCTTGAAGTTGAGTAGACTTTATCGCCGTCGGCATAAGAGGCTTTGAATTTAAATTCTGCGCCGCCAAGCTCTGAGAGGACTTTGATTTTGAATTTTACAAAACCTTCATTGCCTTTTGCCAAGCTGATTTTTGCCGTTTTGTTGTCTATGATTTCAAGCTGTTTTGTTACTTCAAGCGACACATTGGTCAAAACAGCCTTATCCTCTTCCAAATCTTCTATATTATTTGAAACGCCAAGCGTTGCTTCAAATACATCGCCCGGAGCCGCCGTGAACGGCACATTCGGCGTCAATACAAAATCGTCTCTTACTATCGTATCCGTCTGCGCCGTGCCGATTTTATCTTTAGAAACGGCTACTGCCATGACGCGCAGTTTACCGTTAAAATAGTCGGGAACTTTGTACGTGAAGCTCTTTTCGCCGTCTATCTCGGTGATGCCCGACCAAAATACGACAGGATCATCTACTTTTCGCTTGAACGGATTGAGATTTCTATTTGCCTCTTTTTGAGGGCTGTATCCGTCGCTGTCTCCGCCTGCGGCTGAAGCTAATCTCTCAAATTTGCTAAATTCAGGCAGTATCAAATCAAGTATCTGATAACTTTGCACTTCAAGCGCGCGTTTTGCAAAAAAGTGATTTAAAGGATTGCCCAGCTTATAATTTGCCACTTGCAAAATACCCTCATCTACGGCAAATACGATTACTTTTTGCTTTTGGTTTGTTTTAACCTCTATAGTTACGTCTTGATTTGGTTTCAAAACCTTAGTCGAGGTTATCTCTATCTTCGCGCTCTCTTTATCCTGCAAAATTTTAAACGGCGCAACGCCATAGCTTAGAGGACTCATGAATATATCTTCGGAGTTAAAATCGCGCACAAACTGCACATTGATATATCCGTTGCCTTTTAGTTCGCTTGGTACGACTATCCTTTGCGTAGAGCTTGTAGTAGTCGTCTTGAAGCGTTTAACCGCATAAATTTTATCTTTTTCTATCGTGATAAGTCCGTTGCCTATATACGGCGTATTGATAAATATCTCTATCTCTTCGCCGTTTTTATATTCGCCTTTTGAGAGTTTAAGCTCAAGTTCGGCGTTTTTCTCCAATGAACGGTCTATGTTTGCATCTCCCGTGATAGAGTAATAAGTCTTATAGAGCGTGTCGCCTCTGCTATTTTTGACAAGCAATTTATAATTACCCGGCTTTTTGGTATCAATCGTATAATCGGCTCCCTTATCGCCGACAACGAATGGATTTTCACCCAAACTTACCTCTTTTAGTTTCGACTGATATTTATATACGCCCGAATTTTGCAGCGTTAAAACTGATATGTATTTTTGCTCCAATATCTCGACGCTTAGATTGTCTGCCGCTATTTTTGTAAGGTTTTGATTTACGGCGATGAAGTTTAGCTTTCTATCGAT
>JAITEH010000053.1 GCA_031282125.1 Campylobacteraceae bacterium | reverse complement strand
CATGAGTTTGGACGTTGCCTCAAATAGCTTATTCATGTGCTAAATCCTTTAATTTTTGCAGATATTGTACACACATTTTGTTTATATCATTCTAAAATTAAATCAACAAATTGTGTATTTCAACGATAGGGCTACACACATTTTGTTTATATCTTTTCATGAAAATGATATGATTGTATTTATCCCTTTATTACACTATTTAGATGGCTTTTTATGTATTTTAAAAACGGCAATTTATACCTTTTATATACTTAAATATTGCAAAAATTTTTCGGATTGCTTCGCTTCGCTCGCAATGACAAAAAGAAGTATTTTACGCCCTACTCTACCAAAGCGCCGCGGTTTTTCAGATACTCAAGCGACCTGCAATCTCCAAGTTCGCACGCTTTTTTTGCATCCTGCGAAGCTTTTTTAGGCTCTCCCGCCTGAAAATAAACGCCGCCGCGGTTTATATATGCACTCAAATAGTTCGGATCAAGTTCTATCGCTTTAGTAAAATCTGCAATCGCATGCGGAAAATCGTCAAAAGTCCAATAAGCAAACCCTCTGTTAAAATATCCCTGCACGTTCAAAGCGTCCTCTTCTATCAATTTGTCGTAAAAACTAATCGCTTTTTTGTAATCATTCATTTTGCCGTATGCAACCGCAATATTGTAGTAGATAAGAGTGGTTTCGTTTCCTTCTGCCTCCAACGCTTTTTCATAAACCTTAATCGCCTCTTCGTATCTGTTTAATTTGTCAAGCGAAAAGGCAAGGTTTGTGTAGAGGTTGGATGAAGCTTTTTCGCCTCTAATTTTAATCAGTTTTGCGTAATCATCGGCGGCGTTTTGGTATTCGCCAAGTGTTTTGTAAAAGTTTGCGCGTCCCAAATAGGCACATTCCTTATCATGATCGTAACTTATCACTCTCTCATAATCCCTAAGCGCTTTCTCTTTTTTGCCCATGTCAATATATATCTGTGCTCTGTTGCAATAGACTACAGTAAAACTCGGCACCAATTTAACGGCTTTGTCATAATCCTTGAGCGCTTTGTCGTATTCGCCCATCTTACGGTAAATCTCTCCTCTATTTCTATACGCTATAGTAAAACTCGGCGCTATTTTAATTGCTTGATTGAGGTCAGATAATGCTTTATCGTATATTTTTAATTCTGAATAAATGTTTCCTCTATTATTGTAAGCAAGCGACAGATTCTGATTGATTTTGAGCGCTTGGGTATAATCGTTTATCGCTTCTTCATTTTTGCCTATATTACTATATATAAGACCTCTATTAATGTAAGAGTCGGTATATTTTGGGTCTGTTTCTATAGCCTTCGTATGATGTTCTAAAGCTTTTTGCAAATCGCCAAATTTTTCATATAGATTTCCCAAATTAAAATATGCAAGAGCAGTTTTTCCGCCTAACTCTATCGCCTTAAAATAGTCTTTTTCGCTTCTCTCAAATTCTCCCTGATAATAAAAAACATTGCCGCGATTTAGATATGCTTCGGCGTTGTTGGGTTCAAGTTTGATGGCGCGGTCAAAAAGAAGCGCGGCATCTTCGTACTTTTTGCGCTCCAATGCTATCTTGCCCCGCTCCACAAGAGAATTTGCCAAAGTTAAATCAATCAATAAAAAAAGCATCAAAACTATTCTAAACATTTCAAATCCTTTTCATTCTATTTTAAACTCTCATCAAAAAACTTCAGTACTTCGTTTTGATAGATTTTATTTTGTAAGATTGATATATGTCTTGCATGAGGAACGATGATAAGCCTTTTTGGGTGCAACGCAAGTGCATAAAGTTTTTCGGAATGTTCGTATGAAATTATCTCATCGCCCGTTCCATGGATAAAAAGAGTGGGAATGGGAGCGATATTTTTCACGAATCTGCTTGCCGAGTATTCATCGCTTACAAATAACCCTCCTGCGAAAAACTTATCGCTTGCTATGGTTTTGTATGAAAAAAATGTAGAATCCACCACGATAGCCCTAACTCCGCTTTTTTGCCCAGAGCCGACTGCTGCTATGGCATTGTTTCCTCCGATACTTTGCGCTAAGATTAAGATTTTATTCGGATCTACATCTATGCGGCTTTTTGCATAAGCTATCGCCGATTTTGTATCTTCCATGAGCGCTTTTGGAGTTGGCTTTTTATCGTCCGATAGTCCATATCCGCGATAGTCAAATGTCAAAACATTATAATCCTGCTTGGCTATCCAATATATCGAGCTTAAATGATCCTCAAGTTTTCCTGCGTTGCCGTGTACATGTACCACAGTTCCTTTGGCTTCTCCGAGAGAGGGTATAAACCAACCATGCAGTTTTGTCCCGTCGATACTCGCAAAAGTTACATTTTCGTATAAAAGCCCAAAATCTTTTGGAGTATATCTGCTTTCCCCACGCTCGGGATAGTAAAACAGATTTTGCGCAAAAAACATGAGCAGCACACATATCACAGCAAAAACAGATAAAAAAACAATAACAAACTTTTTTACTCTTGCACCCATGAATTTATCTTTTTATAAATTCGAGATTTCTACATCAAACACATCTGTATCTACAGTCCGTTTGATAATCATATTTTGCACAGCGGTCTTAATAGCGCCTTCATCTTTTGTCTTTATGCGAAACTTCAAGTTTACGCCGTTTGATTCTCCTCTTAAAACATTCTGAAAAGCATTTAATAAGCTTGCGTGATGAGGTGAGATATTTGGAAATCTTTTAAAGTTTTCAAGAGTATTAAC
>JAITEH010000166.1 GCA_031282125.1 Campylobacteraceae bacterium | reverse complement strand
GCGCGTTTTTTCTGTTCGCTCATGAGTTCGTCAAAGCGTTTTACATCGACGACTATATTTTTATCTCTCAGCATATCCTGCGTCAAATCCAAAGGAAATCCGAAAGTATCGTAAAGTTTGAAAGCTACGTCAGCGCTGAACTCTTTTTTCGTTCTGTGAAGCTCATCTTCAAAAAGCTCCAATCCTGAAGCTATCGTGACAAAAAACCTCTCCTCTTCAAGAAAAATCTGCTGTTTTACCGCCTCTTTTTTCTGTATCAAATATGAGTAGTGTCCGCCCATTAAGCCGCACAAAGTATCTACTAACTTGTACATGAAAGGCTCTTTCAACCCCAAAAGATATCCGTGTCTTACGGCTCTTCGCAATATGCGCCTCAACACATATCCCCTGCCCTCTTTGTCAAAATTAACGCCTTGAGCAAGCAAAAACGCAACCGAGCGGATATGGTCGGCTATAACTCTGTAACTTGCTCCACTTTCGCTTTCATAAGGCTTGCCGCAAAGTTTTGCCACTTCGTTAATCAAAGGCATAAACAAAGAGCTTTCGTAGTTATTTAATTTGCCCTCTTTTATCGCAGTAACCCTCTCAAGCCCCATGCCAGTATCAATCGACGGCTTTGGAAGCGGCGTTAATTTGCCGTCAGTTCCTCTTTCGTACTGCATAAACACAAGATTCCAAATCTCCAAAAATCTATCTCCGTCTCCGCCCATATAATCTTCACTGCCGTGAAAATGCTCTGCGCCTTGATCTATAAATATCTCGCTGCAAGGTCCGCAAGGTCCCGTATCGCCCATCTGCCAAAAATTATCTTTATCGCCGAAGCGCAAAATCCTGCTTTTTTGTATATGTTGTGACCATATTTTTTCAGCCTCGTCATCGCTCTCATGCACGGTAACCCAAAGTTTTTCTTTTGGAAGTTTCAAAACTTCCGTCACAAACTCCCACGCATAAGCTATGGCGTCTTCTTTGAAATAATCTCCAAATGAGAAATTGCCGAGCATCTCAAAAAACGTATGATGGCGCGCAGTATAGCCTACATTATCAAGGTCGTTGTGTTTGCCTCCCGCTCTTATGCACGTTTGACAGCTTGTGGCTCTTGGGGGATTCGGAGCTGAAATCTCTCCCGTGAAAACACTCTTAAAGGGCACCATGCCCGCATTTGTAAAAAGTAACGTCTCATCTTCGGGGACTAAAGGCGCGCTGGCGTTTACTTTGTGTCCCTTGCTTTCAAAAAATTTTAAAAACTCTTCTCTTACATCCATGACTCTGTTTTTCCTAAACAATAAAAAATGTTATATTTTATCCAAAAAGAATTAAAATGATTTTATTTACTTTGCGATAAAATGCCAATTTGCGCAAAATTCGAAGGAGAAAACATGGAAAAAAAGATTTTAATCATAAACGGACACCCTGATAAGGAAAGTTTAAACTACGCCATTGCAGATGCTTACGAAAAAGGCGCGGCGGCAAAAGACGTTGTAATCAAGAAAATAAACATAGGCGAGCTTGAATTTGACTTGAATTTGAAATTTGGATACAAAAAAGAGATGGAGTTAGAGCCTGACCTTAAAGATTCTATAGAAAAGATAAAATGGGCTAATCATATAGTTTTTGTCTATCCGCTCTGGTGGGGTTCGTATCCGGCTGTCATGAAAGGATTTATAGATAGGATTTTCTTGCCCAAAATCGCTTTTGACCATGATGGCAACGGCAAAAGGATAGAACTTTTGAAAGGTAAAAGCGCAAGAATTATCGTAACCATGGAACAGCCCGCATGGTATTATAAATTTGTATGCCATTCATGCGCGACGGTGCAGTTAAAACATATAACGTTGAATTTTTGCGGCATCAAAAAAACAAAAACAACATATTTTGGCAGTATAGGAAAAATGGGGGAAGAAAAACGAAAGGAGATATTAAAAACAACTGAATCCATAGCGCAAAAAGATGTGTATAATCCAACTATCTAAGGTTTGGGGTGTGTAAATCGACTGTTTAAGGTTTCTTGTACAAGTTATGATAAAATAGTGCTTTAAAATGATAAGGGAAGCCCATGTTTGGTGATTTTTTTAATAAAGTTAAGGGGTTACTGCCAGCGAAAAAAGAGGAAAAAAAGACAGAAATTTCAAATGTGGCAAACGCCTTTTTCGACAGACTTTTATCGTGGGCTAATCAACACGGCATAAGCGAACTATATTATGACGCGAGATTTAAATGCGAGCGGGGACTTCCAAGAGACAAACAAAAACTTCTTGTATTAAGAGATGTAGATCTGTCGCGCTTTGGTATCACCGAACTCCCGCGCGAACTTTTCTTGTTGGGGCTTATCACTTCGTTAAGCGTCAAAGACAACAAACTCCAGATTTTACCGCGCGAAACGAGCAATCTAAAAAATCTTCGTTTTCTTGATGCCTCATACAATGCTATCAGCGAATTGCCGCCTGAGATTTGTTATCTTACGCACCTTCATACTATCATTTTTCGTTTTAATCAATTGATGTTTGTACCCCAAGACATAGGCAATCTCGAAAATTTAATAATACTTGACCTTGGCAATAACCACATCAAGATACTTCCGCCCGAAATGTTCAAAGCCACAACTATCAAAAAACTCTTTTTGTATGAAAATGAGATTGCAGAACTGTCGCAGTATATAGGACAGCTTGAAGATTTGGAAGAGCTCAATCTCGCAAATAACTTTATACCAAAAATCCCAAAAAGCATAAAACAGTTGAAAAAATTGACAAAATTAAACATCCAAAACAACGAACTCTCATCGCTTCCAAAAGAGATAGGCGAACTTGAAAGTTTGTTGGAATTTGAAGCTGGTAACAGCATAATTAATGTCAAAAATATCAACCGCATCATGCACTTGCCTTCCGAAATCGGCGCGTTGAAAAATCTGCAAAATCTAAATCTATGCGATAATATTTTGCTTGATTTACCCGATGAAATCGGCGCTCTTCGTAGTCTATCGAATCTAAATCTTGCCAATAATCAATTGGAAGCATTACCGCGCTCCATCTCCAACCTTGAGAATTTGAAATCTTTGGACATAAGCAACAACAAACTAAAAAATCTGCCGCATGAAATCACAGAACTTAAACTTTTGCGCCTTGATATATCGGGCAATCCCGAGTTATCGCTCACGCAAGAACAGCAAGAGTGGCTCTCAACTATACAGATAGTACGCGACAACACAGCCAAATAGCTTTGGGGCTACGCTTTTCATCTGCTTTTCAAGATATATTAATATTGATTTAAAATTCAAAAGATATAAATATTGTGCGGTAAGAGTTATACCAAAAGCAAATATGGTTCAGGGCGGAGTGGCGAAAGGGGTAGCTCGTCACTCCGACATGAACCACATGTCCGATTGGTTATACGGTATTATATCTAAGATAAAATTAAAATACATTGGTGCGGGATATTTATAGTAAAATCATAAAGTTTCACTTAAAAATATTAATAACTTTATTTATTTTTATTTATGATATTAAAAAGAAAGTGATTAGACTATCATCAAAATATACCAAAAATAGCTATAAATAACCTCTTCATTCATCATAAAGTATAAATAATACACATAGGACTTCCTAGGTAATATAAATATATATAAGTAAAAATTAAAATATATATTTGTCTTATTTTCTAATACAATTATATATTTTTGCTTAAAAATACTATATCTTTTTTTTGCTTGCTAAAAACAGTATCGAGCCTCTTGCGATAAATTTCTATGATTCAGCTCAAAAACCAGATATATTTTCCATTCATGTATATGCCGATTTCACTTCACGATATACCTACAAAGCGTAATATCAAAAATGTCCGCGCCAAGACAAACGGCAAAAATGATAATTTAAGAAAATATGGTTATAATTACTCCCTCAAAAATTTGTGCGCTCGTAGCTCAGCTGGATAGAGCATCTGATTGCGGTTCAGAAGGCCATGAGTTCGAATCTCTTCGAGCGCACCACTTTA
>JAITEH010000161.1 GCA_031282125.1 Campylobacteraceae bacterium | reverse complement strand
TAGAAAAAAACCGCTTAAACGGCTGATTAAAAAATATCCGCATTGACTTCGTATGGTTTTCCATTCATCAAAAAGTCGCCGTTTTTAAATTCGAATATTCCTTTGTATGCGCCGTCTTTTGGTTTGACGCCAAATCTCTCTTCAAGAGCTCCTATATTTAGAGTGATTTCATTTGCTACGTTTTTCTCAAAAGCCTCTTTATCCTCAGTGTCGTAACCATAAGAGTTTTTATATGCTTTTTGTCTGAAAAACTCTCTGAAAAGATTCTCTCCAAGGTCAAAGTTTATCTTCATGACAATATCATTATCTATATTGGCGTAAACTTTTTGCAAATCTCCGCTGCCGATATACTGCGCAAAACCGTCTATTTTATGAGTTTGATTTGCATATTTTGCGCTAAGCTCATTGATGACAATCTTAGGATGTTTAGCCAAAATATCAGGTATATACGAGAGAAAAGAGGTTCCAAAAAGCAATAACTCTACTTCGGTAGCACTTTGAAGGTCGATATTTTCAAAAGAATCAAGTATTTTTTTCATACTTTGCAAATCTATATTTTGAAAATCTACATTAAACACTATATCATCCAACGTCAAATTATCTTCGCCGCCAAGAGCGAAATTTTTTGCAGATATTATACTGTTGGACGTTATAGTCGAGTTATCGCCCTCTTTGGTATTTGACGCTATTTCAAGTCCTGAGAGTACAAAATTTGTATTAACTATCTCTACTTCTTCCTCATCTTTGCTTGCAGTGTAGTCCTCGGAAGGTTCGTCGTAATATTCATCCGAGTCGTCCAAGTCATCCGAATAATCATCATAGCCGTAATCATAATAGTTGTCGTAGTTATAAGTCTCTTTTTTAAATGCCGATTCTACGGAGATTTTATCGATTTTGGTCAAAAAGACTCCAAGCCAGATGCCGACTTTTCTTTTGGAGACATGACCTGCGTATCTTTGATTTTCTATGACAAAAGAGGCATTGCCGCCTTCTGCGCTATTCATGTTTGATGCGAAATATGGTATTTCAAAGTCTAAGTCTATAGTATCTTTTTCGAATGAGACAAGATAGTTTCCTTTCACATCTTTCCATGTAAGGTCAAAAATCTCATCTTTACTTTCAATTTTTTTAGACCCCTCTTTAAGATCGATTTTTATATCTATACCGCTAAATCTTATATCGCTTGAAAGATTTGTGCTGCTCAAAAAATTAAATGCTTTTCTAAGCTCATCTGGAGCTATTACATTTCTAAAATCATAAATTCCGCCAAATTCGCTCTCAGACGAGTCTGCTTCGGTCGTTTTTATCTCGGTTTCGATAGAACCTATCTTAAATAGATTGAGACTTTGAAAGCCAAATTTTACTTTATGTTCCAAAACAGCTATTTTCGTATCATAAAATAAAACTTCGGTAGTATATTCGCCGTTAAGAGTTTCATTTGCAGGACTGCTTACCTTCCATGTGATTCCTCTCATGTTGTCTTTATATAAAACTCCGTCGTTCGCGGTAAAAAAGAGATTAACTTTACTTTTCGAATAAACAACACTAAAAGCAAAAAAACCAACAATAACAACCAAAAATCCAAGAATGAGCAGTAATAACTTTCTCATGAAAGCTCCTTTAAAATAAGAGAGATGGAATTCTACATCAAAAACTTTAAATATAAGTCAAAAAACATCAAATATAAATTTTTGTAATATTTTTACAAAATATTTCCAAAACTTTATTATATATTTATTAATAATATTCAATAAAATCGCATGAGCAAATCATATTTTACGAACCCAGCGCGTCGTTTTTTAAAATTTTTTATTTTTGATAGCTATTACAAGAGGATATTATATCATTTTTATATGCTTAGCGGTAAATGAAAATGGCGTTTGATTTGAGTTTTGAGTGGTGGGTCCTGCAGGACTCGAACCTGCGACCAACCCGTTATGAGCGGGTTGCTCTAACCAACTGAGCTAAGGACCCAAAAAGTTATTTAAGAGCTTTGTCTGCTTCGAAGACGAATGCCAGACTTCTTAAAAACAAAGGTGAAATTATAACCATCTTTCCTTAAAAAACAATTTATGAGCGATATTTAACCAATTTATGCGTCGGGTCAAAGCGAAACGCCAAAAGATTTTCAAGAATACCGAGAAATATCATGAATGTAATAAAGCTGCTCCCACCGTAACTAAAAAGCGGCAGCGGAATACCAACAACAGGCGCGAAACCAACAGTCATAGCTATATTTGCGCTCACATGCACGAAAAATACAAACGCTATACCAGCAACTAACGCGCGCATAAAATAGTCGTTTTTAAAAGTAACGGAAAGCGTTATGAGGTGAAATATCAAAAGCGCATACAATAAAAGCAGGCTAAACCCTCCGAAAAAACCTTTGCGTTCGATAAGGGCGGGAAATATAAAATCACTCGTCGCTATAGGCAAAAATTTAAACTGCGTCTGCGTCGCTTCGTCTTTGTCTTTACCAAGCAGCCCACCCGAGCCTATCGCGATAATAGACTGTTCGACGTGATAACTTGGCTTATCGCCCAAAAAATCCGTAATTCTCTTCTTTTGATAATCATGCAAAAAGCTGTACGCCACGGGACTTCCAATCGCCACGATAAGAGCGAACACCATCCACACGCGCTTATTGACGCCCACGATAAAAAGCACTCCGTATCCCATGCACAAAAGTACAACGGCAGTTCCAAGGTCTGGCTGTTTGGCTATCAATACAAAAGGCAGCAGTATAAAACCGCTTATTTTCATGAACTCTTTATAGCTGTATCCCTCCTGAGGCGGCGGCATCTGCTTGACGATATAACAAAGCGTCAATAAAAAAATCGGCTTGAAAATCTCTGATGGCTGAAGAGTAAAATCCGTAAACGGCAGACTAAGCCACCTTTGACCTCCGAGTTTTTTTGAGCCCAAAAATTCGACAATTAATATGAGTACAATGCCAAACCAGTAAAAAAACGGGATAAGCCACTCAAGTCTTCTTATAGGCAGCAGGAAAAAAAATAAAAATGCGCAAAATCCGACAAAAAAATAGACAAGCTGCTTGGTTGCCAGCATTACGCTTGATTCTAATATAAGATAGTGAGAAAGCGCGATAATGGGTATAATTGCGATTAGTATCAGGAAATCAAAATGAGTAACAAGTCGTCTGTCTATATAAAGCAATTCAAAATCCATTTTTTAAAAAAATTTTTGTATTATAACAGATAATAAACTAAATAAGGATAAAAGTGCAGACAAATACATTTGCATGCGTAGATCAAAATATACGATTAGACCATTTTTTGACAGACAAACTTAATGTTTCAAGAAACCGCGTAACAGAACTTATCAAAAACTCTCTTGTCACGGTAAACGGCGCTGTACAGACAAAAGCCGGATTCAAGCTAAGTGAAAACGATACTGTTATGGTAGAGTTTCCCGAAGCAAAAAAAAGCGAGGGAAAAGAGGTGGATTTTGACATCCCGATAATTTTCGAAGACGACGATATCTTGATCGTCAACAAGCCGCCGCATCTCACCGTCCACCCTGCCCCAAGCGTCAAAGAGCCGACTTTGGTCGATTGGCTGAAGTCTAAAAATATCTCTTTGTCCACTTTGAGCGGCGAAGAGCGAAACGGCATAGTGCACAGAATAGACAAAGAGACAAGCGGCGCGCTCATCATCGCCAAAAACAATGCCGCTCATGCTAACTTAGCCAAACAGCTTGAAAACAGAACCTTAGGGCGTTACTATCTTGCACTCATAGATTATCCTCTGAAAAACGACACGATAGTAGATCAGCCTATCGGCAGAAATCCCAAAAACCGCATCAAAATGGGCGTCGTTCCAAACGGCAGAGCCGCTAAAAGCGCATTTTGTCCGCTGCTAACAAACGAGTTAGAACATGTGGAGTTAGTCGCCGCGAAACTTTACACAGGAAGAACGCATCAGATAAGAGTGCATTTAAATACGCTCGGACGGCATATTTTGGGTGATACTTTATACGGTTTTAAGAGCCAAAAAGATAAAATTAAACGAGTTATGTTACATGCTTATTGCTTGTATTTGATTCACCCTAAAAGCGGCGAAAAGGTCTCTTTTACCGCACCGCTGTATGATGACTTTGAAGAACAGATACTCAAATTTTTTACAAAGGAGAAATTAAATGAAACGCTTCGTACCAATGCTATTAGCTTACGCTTTGATACTGCTTTTTAGCGGCTGCCAAAATCCGTCGCTTCCCAAAAAACCTGTTATCGACCCAAATCTACCGATAGTCACAAATGTCAAGACGCTTCCGGATATAACGCAAATAGCCCTTGAATGGTCGCCTATTTATGATGACGGCGTCGAGGGATATCACATATATAGAGGTAATGCCAGCGACAATAAACTTGACCGCGTAGGGACTACAAGCGACAAGTACACCGCTCATTTTACGGACACGAAACTAACGCC
>JAITEH010000140.1 GCA_031282125.1 Campylobacteraceae bacterium | reverse complement strand
ATGGTCATGAAATTATTCGGAACTGACGGAGTAAGAGGAAAAGCCGGCGAGAAATTAAGCGCGGCGACTGCTATGAAGCTTGCAATGGCTGCCGGAATATTTTTTAGAAAACACTCGCTGACAAATAAGATTTTGGTCGGTAAAGACACAAGAAAAAGCGGTTACATGATAGAAAACGCCACAGTTTCGGGACTTACTGCGGTAGGATACAATGTGATACAAGTGGGTCCCATGCCAACTCCCGCGATTGCTTTTTTGACCGAAGACATGAGGTGCGATGCTGGAATCATGATAAGCGCGTCGCATAACAGTTATTTTGACAACGGTATCAAATTTTTTGACCACACAGGCTACAAACTCGACGTTAAAGACGAAGAAGAGATAGAGAAAATCTACTTCAACTCCGAACTGATAGAACAAAATCAAAAAATAGAGCTTGAGATAGGCACATCAAAGCGCATAGACGACGTGATAGGACGATATATCGTACATATCAAAAACTCGTTTCCGAAAGATTTGACACTAAGAGGCGTGAGAATCGTGCTTGACGTAGCAAACGGCGCGGCATACAAGGTCGCTCCTACGATTTTCAGCGAACTTGGAGCTGATATATTTGTGATAAACGACGAGCCAAACGGAAGCAATATCAATCTCTCATGCGGCGCTTTGCATCCGCAAAAACTGGGCGAAGAGGTAGTAAGACTTCGCGCTGATATCGGCTTTGCGTTTGACGGGGATGCGGACAGACTTATCGTCGTTGATGAGAAAGGCAAAGTGATAGAGGGTGATAAACTTTTGGGCGTTTTGGCGGATTATCTGAAAGGCAATTCTCTCTTGAAAAGCGACTATATAGCGGCAACTCACATGAGTAATCAAGCGTTAGAGGATTTTTTGAAAAGCAAAAATATCAAACTCGCACGCTGCGACGTCGGCGATAAATATGTTTTGGAGAAATTAAAAGAGCTTGGCTCAAATTTTGGAGGAGAACAGAGCGGACATATCATCTTTTCCGACTTTGCCAAAACGGGCGACGCGCTCGTAGCGGCTCTTCAAGTGATGGCATATCTGCTCACAAAACGCAAAAGTCTTGCCAGCGTGAGCCTGAATCCTTTTGAACTTTATCCGCAAAAACTTATAAACCTGCATGTAGGCGAAAAGATACCGCTTCATGAGATAAAGGGCTATGAAGAGTTCTGCGAAAAACTAAAAAGTCAAAAGATAAGGTCTCTCATAAGGTATTCTGGCACTGAAAATCTACTGCGCATTTTACTTGAAGCGGGCGATGACGAGATGCTTTGCAAAGCGGCAAAAGAGAGCGAAGAGTTTTTCAAAAGAGCGCTCAATGGCTAAAAAGATTGTTATAAGCGTTTTGTTTGCAGTTATCATTTTCGCGTTAGACCAAGTTATCAAATCGCTTTTTTTAGGCGGATTTACATGGCACAGCGAAGCTCTTTCGCTCTATCTGGTGATCAATAGAGGCGTTGCTTTCTCCATGTTTGCATTTTTGGGCGAATGGCTAAAATACATACAAGTAGCGCTTGTTTTGGTGCTTTTAGCCTTTGCGTACCGCGAAAAGAGATTTTTCTTGAAAAACTACATAGCGGTGGGGATAATCTTCGGCGCAGGATGCGGCAATATATACGACAGATTCGTTGAGGGCGGCGTCGTGGACTATATAGCGTGGCACTACGGATTTGAGTTTGCCGTGTTTAATTTCGCCGATGTGATGATAAATTTCTCAGTGTTTTTGATAATTTTAATGATGATTTTGGACAGAAAAGAGAAAACTTACTAAATAATACCTTTTTTGACTTCTATGCTGTTGTCAATTTTTTCAATATTATCAATAGGTATTATAGTGATAATACTTTTATTGTCTTGCTGTATATATACATTTCTTGGTGTTATCATTTTTAATTTACCACTCTCTTGTTGATTATTTTTTGTATAAATTACTGTTGCTATATCGCCGCCCACCCCAAATGCTTTCAAGCTATCTGATACTATTGATGAGACTGTATTTGAAAATGCAAAACATATAAATAAAGTATAAAACATAAGCAGAATTTTAAAGCCATTGTTGTTAAGCGAAGATATATACATCGCTACTACTATTAAATAAATTAGTATAGGAGACAAATCGTTTCTATACATTATAATGGCAGTAAAAAATATTATATTAATTGCAAATACCACTACAAATGTGTTTCGTTGAGTTTTATTTTTAAAAATCTCCACTCTTTTTTTAATTTTTTTCTCTTTGAATATATAAAGAAAAAGGGTAATGGATCCAAAAACTACTATTGATAGCATAAGCATAAAAATAATAGATATTGATGCAAATAGCATTGTGCCAAGAATCCCTTCTGTAAACATATCATACGCAAAAAAACTATTAGTATACATATATGTAAATAAAAATGAGAACGCTACTGCGTACGCTATTATGATATCTATTGATTTTGTTTTATACTTCATATTTGTAAATCATTTTTGTATTTATTAATGAGTCCATCTATTGCTAATACAAGACAAAAACTCTGGCGGACAGAGAGGGATTCGAACCCTCGAAGCCCGATTAAGACTTGCACCCTTAGCAGGGGTGTGGTTTCAGCCAACTCACCCATCTGTCCAACAAATAAAAGCAGGAGTTGGATTA
>JAITEH010000116.1 GCA_031282125.1 Campylobacteraceae bacterium | reverse complement strand
GGTTTATTTTCATCAATTACGTCGCGATTCAACTCTATCATAGCGTTTAGCATTTTGATTTCATTGTCGTATTTTCGAGTGATAAAAAATATCAAAACTACCAGCCCTGCAACTATCAGCCATTCCATAGCTTCTCCTTCATAAAAATTATTGATCATTTTACATTTTCTAAACTAAATTTTTTATTTTATGCTATATGAATATTCTGTTGTTAAGCCGCTTTTTTTGATATCGTTGATAGTGAGGTTTTGAAAATTTATCTCCTGAAGCTCTTCTATATTGCGAGGTCTATAGATAGATAGTTCGCGCAAAATCAAGCCTCTATATACTTTTGCAAAGTGGCTTAAGATTTTACCGTTTTTGTAAAATTTCATCGTTATATGCGGCGTTTTTGGCTGATAAAATTTTTCATAAAAGCCAGCTCTCAAATCCACTACCAACTCTCCATCAAGCCATTTATCGATATCGCTTTCGAAATTTTCCTTATAATATGAGCCCATATCAAATCCGCGCAGACTCTCTCCTTGCTTGATTTTGTAATACGGCAAAAAATTTCCAGCCAAAACTGGACCGAAAAGATTGGAAAAAATCATCACATTCTCATCTATAAAATCCTGCGACGGTTTATCTAAAGTTTCGTATTTTAGATTGGCGTATGCTGTGCCCGTATATCTTAAAACAGCTTTTTGCATTTTGCATGCATCAAACTTTATTGGCGCAAATTTATCTATATCTTTTTTGTTTTTAAAGCCAAAGAGTTTTGACAACTCTTTTTCGTCTTTGTCGGATAAGATTTGGTTGTAGATGTCTATACATCGCTTTCTTATTTGAAATTTTGGGCTGAAGCAGATGGAATTTTCAAGCACACCTTCATGAGCGTCAAGTTCACTTTTATCTTCGCTTGGTGAAAATAGTACCTTCATGAATATCCTTTTGCATTAAAACCCGCTCTTATGTCGGTTCATGTGCAAAAACTTTTTTGTTTATTGCTTTATTAAAAAAAGTTCAATACAACTTCTTCATGGAAATTATACATGTAATATCTAAAATAAGCGGCGTAAACAGTGGAATTAAAAATAGTTGCTGTTCAAAATAAGCTGCTTTACCCTGATAATTACTTGAAATATTGATTTTGGCGTGCAAAATTTTTTTAATTATTACTTTTTCTCTTGACTTGTCATTTTTTTTGAGATATAATCTCCGTTTGCAAAAAATCCAGTGCCGGCGTAGCTCAGCTGGTAGAGCAACTGCCTTGTAAGCAGTAGGTCGGGGGTTCGAGTCCCTTTGCCGGCTCCATTTTTTCAAAAAAGTTTTATGGCAGTGTTTGACCAGATAATGGGAAAACCGCTGATAAGGTGAGATACTCAAGTGGCCAACGAGGGCAGACTGTAAATCTGCTGATTTTTATCTTCGGAGGTTCAAATCCTCCTCTCACCACCATTGTTTTGATGCGGGAATAGCTCAGTTGGCTAGAGCATCAGCCTTCCAAGCTGAGGGTCGCGGGTTCGAGTCCCGTTTCCCGCTCCAAAATTTTTTGGTGTTTTTTCGGTCTATTTGTTGAAAATAGAGCGAGACTACTTAAAAAGCGGCGCATTTGACTGGGAGCTGTTGAATTAACCCGTAGTTACTCAACCTCCTTATTAAATTTCCTATTTGAGAGTATTTATAATCATATTATAATAATAATTTGAGTATAATCACCCTCTTTGAGTGTGAACACGGACAACCTGTCGTATAAAAAGCGCAGCTCCCTGCCGCAAACAGCTTGCCGTATGAGGAGAAAGATTATGCTCATATGGCTCAGAGGTAGAGCACTTCCTTGGTAAGGAAGAGGTCGAGGGTTCAAGTCCCTCTATGAGCTCCAGCTACGCCTTTAAAGCGTAAAGTTTAAGCTTTACAAGAAGCTTTAGATAAGTTAGACATTATATGATTTTAAAATCAAAACCTAAAGTATGGAGGAAAAGATGGCTAAAGAGAAATTTTCAAGAACCAAGCCACACGTAAACATAGGTACCATTGGTCACGTTGATCATGGCAAAACTACATTAACAGCTGCTATTTCAGGTGTTTTAGCGACTAAAGGTCTTGCAGAGCTTAAAGATTACGATAATATCGATAATGCTCCTGAGGAGAAAGAGCGCGGTATCACAATCGCAACGTCTCACATTGAGTATGAAACAGAAAAACGTCACTATGCGCACGTTGACTGCCCGGGCCACGCCGATTATGTTAAAAACATGATTACCGGTGCCGCTCAAATGGACGGAGCTATACTTGTAGTTGCTGCGACAGACGGTAAAATGCCTCAAACAAGCGAGCACGTTTTGCTTGCGCGTCAGGTAGGCGTTCCTTATATCGTAGTATTTTTAAATAAAGCAGATATAGCTGATGCCGACCTTATAGAGTTGGTAGATATGGAGATAAGAGAACTTCTTAACGAGTACGATTTCCCCGGAGACGATACTCCTATCATTACAGGTTCTGCTCTTAAAGCTCTTGAAGAGGCAAAAACAGGCGTAGTAGGCGAATGGGGACAAAAAGTTCTTGATTTGATGGACGCAGTTGACAGCTTTATCCCAACTCCAAAAAGAGATACTGATAAAGACTTTTTGATGCCTATAGAGGACGTTTTCTCTATTTCAGGACGCGGTACGGTTGTTACCGGACGTATTGAAAAAGGTATCGTTAAAAACGGCGATACTATAGAGATCATTGGTATCAGACCTACTCAAACTACGACAGTTACCGGCATCGAAATGTTTAGAAAAGAGATGGATCAGGGTGAAGCAGGCGATAACTGCGGTATCCTTTTAAGAGGCACCAAGAAAGAAGACGTTGAGCGCGGTATGGTTTTGGCTAAACCAAAATCTATCACTCCTCACACAGAATTCGAAGGTGAAGTTTATATCTTGACGAAAGAAGAGGGCGGACGCCATACTCCATTCTTCAACAACTACAGACCGCAGTTTTATGTAAGAACGACGGATGTTACAGGTTCGATTTCGCTTCCTGAGGGTGTTGAGATGGTTATGCCGGGCGACAACGTAAAGATAAAAGTAACGCTTATAGCGCCTATCGCTCTTGAAGAAGGCACGAGATTTGCTATTCGTGAGGGCGGACACACAGTAGGTTCAGGCGTCGTATCTAAGATTTTGAAATAAGTAGTTTCGCGGGGATTCTTCCCCTCGATTTTTAAAAAAGGTATTTTATGGCTAAAAGTAGTAGTAGGATTAAAATAGGTTTGAAGTGTTCCGAGAGCGGAGACATTAACTATACGACTACCAAGAACAGTAAAACGTCAACGGAGAAAGTAGAGATAAAAAAATACTGCCCTCGTCTTAAAAAACATACTGTTCACAAAGAAGTTAAATTAAAGAGTTAAATCCTTTTTTGAGGATTTAACCTTTTTAGGGTAGTAGCTCTAATGGTAGAGCGTCGGTCTCCAAAACCGCAGGTTGGGGGTTCGAATCCCTCCTACCCTGCCATTATAAGGTTGGAAGTTTATGGAAAAGTTTTTAAGTTATATACGAAACGCTAAAGCTGAACTTGGGAAAGTTATATTCCCGACAAAAGAGCAGGTTAGAAATGCATTTTTTTCAGTTTTTATCGTTGTAACGATTATATCGCTGTTTTTGGCGCTTGTTGATTTTATAATGTCTTCCATAATAAAAGGTATTTTATGAATCACAAATGGTATGCGATTCAAACATATGCCGGTAGTGAGCAAAGCGTTAAACGCGCGATAGAAACATTGATTAAAGATCATGGCATCACAGATAGATTGGATGGAATCATTGTTCCTACCGAAGATGTAATAGAAGTAAAAAACGGTAAAAAAAAGATAAGCGAAAGAAGCCTATACTCAGGATACGTGTTTGCAAACTTGGATTTGGATACAGATCTATGGCACAAGATTCAATCTTTGCCTAGAGTAAGCCGCTTTATCGGCGAATCAAAAAAACCAACTCCTCTTAGTCAAAAAGATATCTCTTTGATTTTGGAAAAAGCAGAGAAAAAAGGCGCTCCAAAACCTAAAATATCATTTGATGACGGAGAGAGCGTACGAATAACAGAGGGTCCTTTTGCGAACTTTACGGGTATAGTCGAAGAGTATGATATGGAACACGGAAAACTTCGTTTGAACGTATCCATATTCGGAAGAAGCACACCTGTAGAGATTCTCTACTCTCAAGTTGAAAAAATAGTGTAATTGTAAGGAAAATAAAAATGGCAAAGAAAGTAGTTGGCGAAATTAAACTGCAAATAGCAGCGGGCAAAGCAACTCCTACTCCTCCCGTGGGTCCTGCTCTTGGTCAGCGCGGCGTTAATATTATGGAATTTTGTAAAGCTTTTAACGAAAGAACAAAAGATTTGGCAGGGTTTAACATACCTGTTATAATTACAGTATATGCCGATAAAAGTTTTACTTTTATTACAAAACAACCGCCCGCCACAGATTTAATCAAAAAAGCGGCAGGTATCACAAAAGGTTCGGAAAATCCGTTAAAAAACAAAGTTGCAAAAATAACAAAAGCGCAAGTTCTTGAAATAGTAGAGAGAAAGATAGTAGATCTCAATACAACCGATAAAGAGCAGGCTGCAAAGATTATTGCAGGCTCGGCAAGAAGTATCGGTATAGAAGTAGTAGATTAATACCCTTTACCGTCGGGGCAAGGCGGAAGCACATAACATGCGGAGATAAAAATGGCAAAAAAGATTTCAAAAAGATTTAAAGAGTTACTTGAAAAGGTTGATATTAAAAAAGAGTACCCTTTACAAGAAGCGGTAAAAGTTGTAAAGAATTTAAAATCTGCAAAGTTTGACGAGACTATAGAGATAGCATTAAAGTTAAACGTTGATCCTCGTCATGCAGACCAGATGGTAAGAGGTTC
>JAITEH010000118.1 GCA_031282125.1 Campylobacteraceae bacterium | reverse complement strand
GCTTCCACAAACAAACTGTTTTGAATATCAAACTGAATTGTATTAAAAAATGACGATTTTAGTATCGCTTTTGTGCTTCTCGTCGTCTCAAGCGGCGGCAATAACAGTTTTTTGCCTTTAAATCTGCCGCCTGTTATGATTACATTTAGGTTTTTTTGCACCAATTTTCAACGCTTCCTTACAAAAATATCGCATAAAATTGTAACATACTTTTACCAAGCCGCGCACCAAAGAGTTAAAAAAAGTAAAAATAAGGGGTTTATAATCGTTTTTTAAATATCCTATTGTTTTGCACAATTTAAAAATTTGGAGTTTTTATGAAGCAAATTTTGATGGGCAACGAGGCTATAGCGCTGGCGCTTATGCATTCAAATATTCAAATGGTCTCAGGATATCCCGGGACTCCTTCAAGTGAAATCATCGCTAATTATCAAAAACTAATCAACAAGTACGCTCTAGACGCTTACGCTCAGTGGGCGACAAACGAGAAAGTTGGCTTTGAAGTAGCATACGCAGGAGCTATCAGCGGCAAAAGAGCATGCGCTACCATGAAGCAAGTGGGTCTTAATGTGGCAAGCGATGCGCTGATGAGCGCGGCTTATATCGGCAATAGAGGCGCTATGCTTTTGATAAGCGCGGACGACCCCGGATTTTATTCGTCTCAAACCGAGCAAGACAGCAGAAGTTTTGCCAAATTTGCGAAAATCCCCGTATTTGACCCCGCAACCCCGCAGGAAGCTTACGATATGACAAAAGCCGCCATAGAGCTGTCCGAGAAATTTCAAACGATAGTTATGCTCCGCCCCGTCATGAGAGTCTGTCACGCCAGAGAGATTTGTGAAGTGGACGACAGCCATCTATTTGAGAGCAGAGAGGGGGATTTCAAAAGAGAGCCTTCAAGATGGGCTGCGGTGCCAAGAGGCGGAAGATTTATACAAGGTATCGAGCAGTTAAAGCGTATAGAAGAGCTTAGCCGTTACAACTACGAAACGCTTATAAGTCCGAAATTAAAAGACTTGAAAGGACACAAAACGCTCTGCCTCACAAGCGGAACGGGCGACGGCTACACAAAAGAGTGTCTGAAAGAGACGGGACTAAAAGCTGATGTTTTAAAACTTGATATGCCCTACCCTCTGCCGAAAAATGAGCTTGAAAAACTGTTTGAAAAATATGAAAAAGTCATCGTTTTTGAAGAAAGCTATCCATGTATCGAAGAGCAGCTTTTGAGCGAAAAAATACACGGCAAAACGACAAAAACCGTTCATGCGATAGACGAATTTACAAAAGAGAGAGTTTTGCAGGCCTTTATAAATGCAGGGCTTTGGGACAAAGAAAATATCTACAAAAACGCTCATTACGACAAAGAGCTTAGCATCCGCCCGCCAAATCTCTGCCCAGGCTGTCCGCACAGAGATATATATTACGCGATAAAAAAGAGTTTTCGCGAAAAAAGCTCTATTTTTCCGTCCGATATAGGCTGTTATACTTTAGGACTCAACCAAAACGCCATTGACTTGGTTTTGTGCATGGGCGGAAGTATCGGAGCTGCAAGCGGTTTTGTCACGGCAGACCCGAAAAAAACAGTAGTAGCGACGATAGGCGACAGTACATTTCTGCATGGAGGCTTACCAGCCCTCATCAATGCCGTATATCAAAAACATAAATTTATTTTGATTATCATGGATAACTCTACGACCGCGATGACGGGACGCCAGACGACGCCAGAACGCTCAGCTCCTGAGAGTATCGACATAAAACGCATAGTCGAAGGGTGCGGTGCAGTATGTTTTGAGTACACATATAACCCAAATATCAAAGAGACTATAGCCTTCATGAAAGGGCTAAAAAAAGAGCTTGAAAACGCAAGTGGCCCTATAGTAGCGGTCATGAGAGAGTTTTGTATATTGGACAAAGAGCGCTCAAAGGAGTTCTTGCCAAATATCAAAGCCAAAGTCAATCAAGACAAATGTATCGCATGCAACGAATGTATCACCAAATACAACTGTCCTGCTTTCAGATACAATGAAGCGGGTAAAGTTGAGATTGACCCGTTTTTGTGCATAGGATGCACTGCATGTATAGAGGGATTGTGTCCGACGGACGCATTTGAAAAAGCTTAAGGAAAAGAGATGAGATATCAAGTAGTAATAGCAGGTTTTGGCGGTCAGGGCGTTGTTTTTTTGGTAAAGGTTCTCTCTATCGCCTCAAGCCTTAAGAATGAGAAGTGTTTGGGTACGGAAAATCACGGCATGAGCCAAAGAGGCGGCTCAGTATCTTGTTACGTAAAAATAGGCGATTTTAGTTCGCCAGCTATCGACGAAGGACAAGCCGACCTGCTTATAGCATTAGAGGGCGACGAAGCTCTTAGAAATATCCAGTTTTTACGACCAAATGATGGCATCATAGTAGTAAACGCCGACAAAAAATTCCCGAAATTAAATTATAAAACGATAAAAATAGACGCATTTTCAAAAGCCAATCAAAATATCTTCAATATACAGGCTTTGAATGTCTATATGCTGGGCATCTCTCTTGCCAAAGCGGAAAATTTCCCTTTTACGCAAGAAGATATAGAGCAAGCCATACATGTGATGAACGAAAAAGTTGCCGATAAAAATATCATAGTTTTGCGTCAAGCTATAAAAGACGCGAACGAGGAGGAGACATGATTTGGTCTAAAAATGAGTCTTTGTCGCTTGA
>JAITEH010000080.1 GCA_031282125.1 Campylobacteraceae bacterium | reverse complement strand
TCTATATCGTCGTAATCGTCTATTATCTCAGTGAGTCTTGGGGATTTGAATTTGTCTTTGACCTCCAAAAGCTCCTCTTTGATGATGTCGCTTAACAATTGCTCGCTTTTTAGTATCGCGCTTAGACGTTCGACCTCTTTTTTGAGTTCTCTTAATTCGTTTTCTATCTTCTCTCTCTCAAGCCCCGTCAAACGCTGTAACTTCATGTCAAGTATAGCTCCAGCCTGTGCTTCGCTTAAGCTAAACTGCGTCATGAGTCCTTCTCTGGCGCTTGCGGTATCGTCGCTCTTTTTGATGAGTTCGATGATGTCGTCTATATTGTCAAGAGCTATTTTTAAACCTTCTAAAATATGCTCTTTTGCTTTTGCTTTTTCGAGTTCAAAAATAGTTCTTCTGATGATAACCGTCTTTCTGTGCGTCAAAAATAGCCGTAGAAGTTCTATCAATGAGAAGATTTTCGGCTCTTTGTTGTTGATGGCAAGCATGATGACGCCAAAAGTCTGCTCAATACTTGTAGATTTGAAAAGATTATTCAAGACTATATCGCTCATGGCTTCGCGTTTAAGCTCTATAACGACGCGGATGCCGTCTCTGTCGCTCTCATCTCTTATCTCGCTGATGCCCTCAATCTGCTTATCTTTTACAAGCTGCGCCGTCTGCTCTATAAATCTTGCTTTATTTACTTGGTAAGGAATCTCGTCTATGACGATGACGTCTTTTTGACCTTTTTTCTCGGTATGCGTTTTGGCTCTTACTTTTACTCTGCCGCGTCCCGTTCTGTAGGCTTCGAGTATGCCTTTTTTGCCGAATATCACGCCGCCTGTTGGGAAGTCGGGCCCCGGAATCACGCTCATCAACTCTTCAACGCTGATGTCTTGATTGTCGATGACAAGTAAAAGCGCGTCTATAAGTTCGCTTGGATTATGAGGAGGGATATTTGTCGCCATACCCACAGCGATACCGCTTGAGCCGTTCAATAAAAGGTTCGGCACGCGGGCTGGTAAAACGTCAGGTTCACTCAAAGAATCGTCGTAATTTGGCACAAAATCAACAGTATCTTTGTCTATATCTCTTAAAAGTTCTTCAGCCAAAGAGGTCATTCTGGCTTCCGTATAACGCATCGCCGCCGCGCTGTCGCCGTCAACGGAGCCAAAGTTACCTTGACCGTCCACAGCAGGTACTCTCATGGAAAAGGGCTGCGCCATACGCACAAGCGCGTCATATACCGCCGTGTCGCCGTGCGGGTGGTATTTACCGATGACATCGCCCACGATACGAGCCGACTTTTTATATGGACTGCGCGAGCCGACACCCAAATCGTTCATCGCAAAAAGTATTCGTCTGTGAACAGGTTTTAATCCGTCTCTGGCATCGGGAAGTGCGCGCCCGATAATTACGCTCATGGAGTAATCAAGATAGCTGGATTTTACAGAATCTTCAATGCTAATAGTTTGAATATCTTGATTTTGTTCAAAAATATCACTCATTTTATGCCTTTGGAGTTTTAGATACAAAGCAAAAATTATAGCTAAAATACCTTATATATATGCTAAAACGATTCATGTAGATAGTAATTAATTGAGCGGTTTTAGAGCCATGAACCCCGAAATGAAGCAATATGTTGCGTTATTTTTACCGTTTTTCTCGGCATTTTTAGTTTAACTCTCTTTTGCGTCTGCCAAAACAAGCGCAAAAAGCGTAGCGATGCCCTCTTTTTGCAAAATCTCATGAGCTTCTCTAAGCGTTAGACCGCTTGTGACCACATCGTCTATCAAAATAGCGTATTTAAAATTTTTGACTTTAGATGAAAGGACAAAACGGCGCGGATTTTTACGGCGAAATTCGTAAGTTTGACCGCTGTATTTGACGGGATTTTCAGCTCTTAACGCGCCGTAAACGGGCGTGATAGACGAAGAGCTAAGCGCATGAGCCAAAATAGCGGTATGAGAGTAGCCGCCAAGAGGTTTATCGTCGATTGCAACGGCGGCGACTTTTTCATCAAATGCAAAATTGCCGGCAAATTTTTTAAATGTATGGGAAGCTATCTCTTTTAAAACTCTATGTCCCCAAAAATGGTGTTTTGTGAAGAGTATCGGCGACGCGGAAGCGTAAGAAAAAAAGCTGTAAACTTTAAGCCCGCCCTCCAAAATACGCATGCGCCGCTCCTGGCGCAAAAGCTTTTTCATGCACTTGCCGCAGATACCTTTGAAGCTTAGCTTTTCGCATAATATGCAGCGCAAAAAAGTCTCCTCTTTTGGCTATAGATGTGTTAAGCCAAATTCTATATAGTTTTTGTTATAAATCATAACATTTTTTAATTAAAAATAACGAAAATAGTTTTAACTGATTCCGTCAATGATATAACGCGTATGTTCCAACACAACGTCTGATATGCTGTCTATCGTCTCGTTTTTGATATTTTGCTCTTTTGAGCCTGTCCTTGTGCCAAAGATAGTATAGCCTATAGTGAAAATCAGTATCTGCCCATAAAGCGCATGTGTGCGGATGCGGTTCTTGTAAATGTCTTTATTTGTCGAGATACCGAAAATAAATTCGTCAAATTGGTCGAACCATTGTTTTAAAAAATTATTGTACAGTACGTCAAATCCAGCCGTCGGACTTATATACTCTTTAAATACAATTTTATGCATAAAATTATTTATTTTTATCTCTTCAAGTATCGATTTTACACTTATTTTTATAAACTTTTCAAACCAAAATATCAGAAAATTCCGATACTCCTCTTCGGATGTGTACTCAAATGACTGCTTTGCCCTGTAGTAATGCGTCTGAAACGATATAAGCGATGATTGGAGCATTATGGCAATGCACTCGATGACATTTAAATACAAAAGCTCTTTTGAGCCGAAGTGGCGGATGACGGCATTTGTGTTCACGTCTGCCTCCAGCGCGATATCTTCAGCCGAAACGCTTGACAATTCGTTATTCGCAAACATTTTCACAGCCGTTTCAAATATTCTCTCTCTTGCCGATTTGGACAAGAATCTCTTATTTTGGTTTAGCAACATTTTTTTACCCTAACTTTTTTGCTTATTTGATAAAAGTATATAAGAAATTTAGAGCATTGTCAAATAAGATTTTATAATTTTATTATAAATAAAGCGCTTTATTTAGGTATTATTAATATTAATATTTCTTTAAACTAACATGTGCTTATGCTTTTTTAAAAGAATTTTTTTGGTGCAAGAATCAAAAAAACAGACCTATTTTTTCGTCAAAAACTCTATTTTAGCTTTTTATGATAAAATATACTCTTTTATTTTCACTTCACAACGGGGAGCTCTTCATGAAAAAAGCTATTAATAAAGCTATTTTATTTAAAACAATAGCGATAGCAGTCTTGATACTTTTGATGCTTATTCCTTTAGCTTTTGTAGAAAGCACTATTGACGATAGAGGTCAGTACAAGAACGAAGCAGTTTCCAAAATCAAAACTTCATGGGGCAGCGATATCATGCTTGCCGCGCCGATTTTAAATATACCTTATACTTACAATGAAGTCGAAACCAGCACGGTAGACGATAAAATCGTGCAAAAAACCGTTACGAAAACAGCCTACGCAAAATACGCTCCTGCGGAGTTGAATGCTAATATCGATATAAAATCGCAGGTACGATATATAGGTATTTTTAAAATGCCAGTTTTCACGGCTGACGTGACGATAAGCGGATATTTTGACGAAGATAAAGATATCAAAGGGCGTCTGGACGAATCGTTCATCAGTCTGGAAGTAAGCGACCTTAAAGGTATTTCCGAGCCCATCTTGACATGGGGCGCTAATGTGCAGAAGTTCGAACCGTCGCTGTTTGGGACGCCGCTTTCTCTGCCTTCATCCAAGCAAGAGATAAGCAGGGATTATTATAGAAGTTACAGCCCTTATGTAACGCTAAAAGCGCTTAATTCAAAAATCGACTTTAAAAATAAAACCAATAAATTTGAGTTGAAATTCGCCATTAAAGGAAGCGGCAGTATAGAGTTTATCCCGCTTGGCAAAAACAGTGTATTTCATGTAAGTTCGGATTGGGCGGATCCGAGTTTTTTCGGAGCATTTTTGCCTGAAGATAAAAATATAACGGACAACGGCTTTAACGCTTCATGGGATATAAACTACCTTGCAAGCTCCGTGCCTCAAAAAATCAACGGCGCAGATTTGTCATCTGCAAGTTTTGGAGTGTCGTTTCTGATACCTGTGGACAATTATAGAAATGCCGAGCGCGCCGCCAAATACGGCATACTTTTTATAGCTTTGACATTTATCGTATGCTTTGTGTTTGAGATTGCGACACGACGTCCGATACACCCCGTGCAGTATGTTTTGGTAGGATTTGCGATGGTTATATTTTATACGCTGCTTATATCCATATCCGAATTTATAGATTTCTCTTTGGCTTATGTCATCTCAGCTGCTGCCGTCGTATCGCTTATAACGCTATATGCGAAATTTGGCATCATAAAAGATTTGAGCGCGAAAAGCACTGCGCTTGTCGTACTGTCGCTTCTGTTTTTGTACGGATATTTGTATATGCTGCTGCAACTACAGGATATGGCGCTGTTTTACGGTTCTATAGGATTGTTTGTCATGCTTGGAGTGATTATGTACATGACAAGAAATATCGAGTGGTATATAGAGGAAAATTAATATGTTCAAAAGATTTAGACGCGTTAGAATGA
>JAITEH010000152.1 GCA_031282125.1 Campylobacteraceae bacterium | reverse complement strand
GCTTTTGACTCGCCGTTGCGGGAAGCGTTTGTATTGTCAGTATAAGTCATTTTCGGCAGATTTACATACGTAAGAAAAAGTTGAACTTCACTTTTGTTTGCATCTAAAAACGCCATATTTGCAGGGTTGTAATAGCTTGCGTCCGCTCCGTCCACTGCGGCTACATTTGCCGCGCTAAGAGCTAGACCGCTTAAAGACTGCTCGGGGATTTTATATCCTGAAGCCACAGCAGAAGAGGCAAGAAGTGCGGATATGATTGATATTTTCGTAAAAACACTCTTTTTTAGATTTAGACTGTTGTTGATTGCTATTTCCATACGATTGTGTCCTTTTAATTTATTTTTGTAAACTATAAAGCAGGTTTATCTCCTGCGCCCATATACTTTCGTCTATCGTCTCCAAAATCAGCGGAATATCATCTATACGCGCATCATTCATGATAAACGAAAATGCCTCCAACCCTATCTCCCCCTTACCGATACTCTCATGCCTGTCTATACGGCTTTGAAACTTGACCTTAGAATCATTAATATGCATACCTTGTAAAAATTCAAATCCTATAATAGTATCAAACTTTTGCATAGTTTCTTCATAATCTTTTTTTTCGCGTATGTCATAACCCGACGTAAAAAGATGACAAGTATCTATGCAAACTCCCACGCGCGCCTTGTCTATAGAGTTTTGCATAAGATAAGCCAAATGCTCAAATCTATATCCAAGATTGCTTCCTTGTCCCGCCGTATTTTCTACCACCAAAATAACGTCCGCGCTTTGTCTTAAGGCCTCATTCATGCACTCCGATATATTTTTTAAACACTCCTCTTCGCTTATCTCTTTCAGGTGGCTTCCCGGATGAAAATTAAGTTTTTTGAGTCCGAGCTCTTCGCATCTTTTGACTTCATCCAAAAACGCTTCAAAAGATTTTTGTCTTTGTTCGTAGTCGGGATGTCCTAAATTGATAAGATAACTGTCATGAGGCAAAACGTGTTTTGGCAAAATACCAACTTCGTCAAGCCTTTGTTTGAAGCTCTCTATCTGAGCTTTTTCAAGGGCTTTCGCGCTCCACTGGCGCTGGTTTTTCGTGAACAGCGCAAACGCTTTTGCATCTATGGCTTTGGCGTTCAATGGAGCGTTTTCCACTCCGCCGCTAGCACTTACATGAGCTCCTATGTATTTCATTGCTCTTTCCCGAGTTTAGTTACTTGTATAAATATATTATTGTACGAGTCGCTAAACTCCGCGCTGCTGCCGTTTACTTCGTACGATATATCAAATGCGCCTGATTTTGCGATATTTTGAGAAAATCCGTCGTCTGTTTTCGTCAGATTTTGCGATTTGTATATCGGCTGCTGTGCCAAAATATCGTCCACCAATTCGCTATAATGCGATTGTAAGAAGAGATTTTCATTGAAAATGCCGCGCGTCATGCATTTGTCGTTGATACAGATAGTGCCTGCCGATTTATAATCAAGCACGGCGACGCCCGCTGAAAATATTTGCAAGTTGGCGTATTTGCCGCCTCTTTTGTAAAATCCTATGCCGCTTAGCTTGATGGAAGGGCTTTTGATGATGAGTTTGACAGGTTGGGAAGTCTCTATGTTCTGCTCTTTGACGCTGCATGCGTTAAAGAAAAGTACAATTCCTGCAAGTACTGTTAAAAATTTATACATATATTCTCCAAATGCAACTTTAAATTGCAATCCAAATTTAAAAAGTAGAACATTTTACCATAAAATCTTTTTACAAATATTTAAGGTGAATGTGTTATAATTCACCCTCTCGTTTTTTATGGTGTGCAAAATCGTAAAATGGCCCATTCGTCTAACGGTTAGGACATCGCCCTTTCACGGCGGTAACACGAGTTCAAATCTCGTATGGGTCACCACTACATTTCGATAATAATCCAGTCACTATTTTTTCGCTATAATGATTCCACTTGACATTTGCAAGGGGTTTTCATGAGATTTTTTCGCTCACGAAATGCAAAAGAGATATACGACAATGCCCAAAAAGCGCACGAAAAAGGCGATTTTCAAAAGGCAGTCGAGCTTTATACGCATGCGATTGAAATTGACGCAAATTACACGGATGCCTACCACGGCCGCGCATTTACTTATGATGATTTGGGCGAACACGCAAAAGCTATCGCCGATTACAGCAAAGTGATAGAACTTGACGCAAAACACGCAAAAGCGTACAATAACCGCGCTCTTAATTACAGCTCTTTAAATAGATACGAATATGCAGCCAAAGATTTAAACAAAGCCATAGAGATTGACCCGAATTTCACGACTGCTTATGTCAATCTGGGGCATGTTTATGCGGATTTGAAAGATTACGAGAGGGCTATCGCCAAGTACAGCGAGGCTATTGCGCTCGAACCCGACCATTTTCTTGCGTATCACAGCCGCGCGAATATCTACTCATTTTTGGGCGATTTTAAAAGTGCGTTTGAGGATTATAACCAAGCTATAAAATTTAACGCAAACCATGCCAGATCATACTATAAGCGCGGTGTTGCCTTTTATGATTCCAACGACTTCAAAAGCGCGTTTGATGATTTTAACGAGGCTATAAAATTAGACCCAAATTATGCGCCCAGTTACTACATGCGAGGACTTCTGTATTATAACGATTCGCGCTTTGTTAAAGATGCGATTGCGGATTTTGACAAGGCTATAAGATTAAACCCAAATCATACTGAGAGTTACTTCATGCGCGCTCGCGCTTTGCACGGTTTGGGCGACATTAAAAACGCGCTTGAGGATTACAACGAGGCTGTGAGGTTAAATCAAAACGATGCGTATAATTTCTACTATAGAGGATTTTGTCTTTATCATGCGGGCGATTTGCAAAGCGCGATTGCGGATTTTGACAGAGCTATAGAGCTGAATCCAAATCACGCCGCGAGTTATTACAACCGCGC
>JAITEH010000062.1 GCA_031282125.1 Campylobacteraceae bacterium | reverse complement strand
TTGCCTGCAAATCTCACATGCGAAGCGGAATTTGAAGCAGATTTTAGTATGAATGCAGGAGAGACAATAGGATTTATACCGCAAAATCCTTTTACTGCTTTGTCGCCCATGACGAAAATATCCAAACAGTTTTTTGCACCCGAAATTAAGCAAAAAGAGTGTATAAATATGGTGGGTTTAAATGAGATGTTTTTGGAAAGATTTCCAAGCGAACTTAGCGGAGGGCAATTGCAGCGCGTTATTATCGCGATGGCGATAGCGCAAAATCCAAAACTTTTACTGCTTGACGAACCTACGACCGCTTTGGATTTTGATATGAAAGAGAAAATTATCGCGCTGTTGGAAGAGCTGCATAAAAAGATGGGTTTTGAGATGATTTTTGTAACGCATGAGCTGCCTTTGGCAAAGAGATTATGCAAAGATTGTATTGTATTGAAAGAGGGCGTTGTGATAGAGCGCGGGAGCAGCGAGCAGATATTTAACGCCCCATTGCGCGAATATACAAAAGCGCTTTTAAACGTAGGATTTGAAAACAGGAGTTTTAGGCAATGAGAGAAAATGTGCAAGAGCCGAAAAATAATGGTGAAGAGGGAATTATTACAAAGATTTTAGCTGTTGCAGCACGCATTTTAAGATACTGCATGAAGAGTAAGAAGAGGATTATTTTCACTATTTTGGCGGTAACTTTTACGGCATTTGGTATATTTATCGCGAATGCTTATCAAAACGCCTATTATCAAGCTTTTGGGCTTATCAACTATAACCCCAAACTTACAACGCAATTTTTTGATAGAAACGGCGAATTGGTGGCAAATTACTTTAAAGATGAGAACAGACTGTATGCAGAGTTTGAAGAGATACCGTACCGCATGGTAGAGGCGCTTGTAGCTATCGAAGATACGGTCTTTTTCGAGCACGAAGGTATAAATGTAGAAGCTATCTTCAGGGCGACTTTGAAAAATATAAGAACTATGAAATACTCCGAGGGTGCAAGCACGCTAACTCAACAGCTCATAAAACTCACGCTTCTAACGAGCGAAAAAACACTCAAAAGAAAACTGAACGAGGCTTTAATCGCACTCATTATAGAGCGCAATTTAACCAAAGAGCAGATAATGGAGCGGTATTTTAACCATGTTTTTTTTGGACATGGTTATTATGGCGTGAGGACTGCGGCAGAAGGGTATTTTAGAAAATCTCTTGCGCAGTTAAGCCTCAAAGAGATAGCCATGCTTGTGGGCATACCAAGACAGCCAAACAGTTATGACCCGACAAAAAATCCAAATTTAGCATTTGCGCGCGCCAACTCCGTACTAAATCGCATGAAAACTTTGGGATGGATAAGCGAAGAAGAGTATAACGAAGCGGTCGCTGAACAAGTAACCGTTTATAACGATACACTCTCCAAAAATCAAGCTCCATATGCGGTGGACGAAGCCATTAGGGAGATAAGCTCGCTGTATGACGATGTACGAAGCGGCGGATATAAGATATATCTGGGGATTGATTTAAAGACTCAACAGTTGGCAAGCGAAGCATTGGAATTTGGATATCAAAAGATATTAGAGAGAGATAAAAATGCGAACAAAACGATATTAAACGGCGCTATTGTCGTACTGGATAACTTTAACGGAGATATTTTAGCGCTTGTAGGCGGACACAACTACACAGAAAGCTCATTCAATAGAGCCGTTTCGGCAAATAGACAGCTTGGCAGCAGTTTCAAACCGTTTTTATATCAGATAGCGCTGGATTCGGGATATTCAACGATGGATTTGATACCTGATATCTCAAGGGTTTACGTAGAAGAGGGTCCTGAGAAAAATGAGACAAAAGAGTGGATGCCTAAAAATATAGAGGGGAATTTCCAAGGACTTGTCACGCTAAAAGATGCTTTGACGCGTTCGCGCAACCTTGCTACGATAAATCTTGTAACAAGCGTAGGGTTAGAGACGGTACATAGAGAACTTACAAAAATGGGATTTAAAAATGTTCCCAATGATTTGTCGATATCTTTAGGAAGTCTTGGTATGTCGCCTTTGGAGTATAGTAAATTTTATGGAATGTTCGCAAACGGCGGCACTTTAATCGAACCAAGAATGGTGCAAAAAATCGTTAACAGATACGGCGTAGAGCAGGTATTTAACGGTAAAAAAGAGCAAATCTTAGACCCTGCGCAAAATTATCTGATGATAGATATGTTAAAGTCTGTAGTGGACAGCGGCACAGGAAGATCTGCCAAAGTAAACGGTATAGAGATAGCGGGCAAAACAGGCACTTCCAATAACAATGTGGACGCATGGTTTTGCGGCATAACTCCAGAAATAAATGTGATGGTTTGGTATGGCAACGATGATAATACGCCTATGTCGGCAAGCGAAGTCGGCGGCAGAACATCTACCGTACCATTTGCCTATTTTATACAAAATTATATAAAACTCTATCCTGAGACAAAACGCAAATTTTCTATACCAAAAGGCGTTACAAAGAGTATATATAACGGTAAGGAAGAGTATTTCACGACCAAATCGCCTTTACCGTCAGCTTCAAGGACTTCAGCGGCAACGGATAATATACTGTTTTAATTTTGATATTACAGCTAAATTTCGAAGTTTTAGATGAGGCGGCAAATAAGCTTCGTGAGGCTTTTGCCTCTTTGCTGTCATGGCAGGTTACTTTTAAATTTTGTAACGGATGCTAAAAAACGCCTTTTGATACGGATATTAGCTTTTAAATTTTGTAAAATTGCGTCGTCGGTGCCCTTGGCATATAAGCTTTACGGGACAAACAAAACACAAATTCTCTTATGATGTACAATAACAATAGTAAAGAGTACTCTTTACTATTCAAAATCTGCCCTTTTAGCTTGCATATAATGTCAAAACGAAGTACTGTTTATAGAAGCGGCAACTGATTAATATACTTTTGCGTTCGGTGGCAGACAATGTACTGTTCTAATGAAAACTTTGGCTATTGCTTTTGCAGATGAATTTGCATCTGATGACAACAATATGCTTTTTAATTTCTGCTTGGATAATTTTTCCTCTTTTGAGTTTTGCAAAAGACGTTTAATTTGGCATATAATATAAGACTCTGCAAGCCAAATTTTCTCATGAATTGGTAAAAAGAAGACCAAAACACCATCACAGTCAGCAATTTGCATAACAGATACTTTTGTGGTTGAATAAGTTTTTAGCATGAAGTGATAGAAATAATTTTTTGCCTCATGTAAATTGTAAAATTATTAATTAAATGATAGCGCGATAAGTCTTTTGCGGCTTCCATTAGCGGGCAAAGAAAGATATTCACAGTCAAATCACCTTACCGTTAGCAACTTGCAATAACGGACACTTTTACGGTTAGATAGTTTGTGCATGAGGCGATAGGAACAATTTTGTAAACTTCGTAAAATTTTTGCGCTTGCTGTATCCGCTAAATGGTGGTGCGGATAAGTCTTTTATGGCTAAATAGAACTGAAGCAGAGCCCAAGCAAAGAAAGAAGTCGTCAGTTAACCGCAATGGACAATATTTGATATTACGGTCAAATTTACGGACGATATATTTTAATTCCTATTTGGAGCAGCTTGTGCTTCTTTGCTGTCAGGATAATTTGCTTTTAGAAGTTTGTAAAATTGATTTGCACTTGCCGTGTCGTTTAACTTGTCAAGCGATATAGCGGTGTGATATAAAAGTCTTGACATATAGTCTGCTTTATCGTAAAGCTTTGCGCTTTTTTTATAATTTACGATAGCCTCACTCCAGTTTTCACTGAAATACTCCGCTTCGCCAAGCATGTAGCTATGACGCGCAGGCTTGTAGTTGCGTGTGACTAGTTCTGAAAAATATTTTTTAGAATCGTTATACTCTTTATTTGCAAATAGTCTTTCGCCCTCTTTGCTTAACTCTTCAGAAGAGAGATTTGCGCTAAATTGGCTTTTAACAGTTGTAGTTGTGGTTGTAGTAGTTGTTGTCGCAGCTTTTTTGCCTTCGATGGCGGCTATACGCTTATCTAAAGCATTGTAATTTGCGCCCAAAGTATCTACCATAGCCGTAAGTTCCGTTAGAACGGATTTGATAGTTTGCTGGTTGGCAAGCTCTATATCGCGGCTCTCTTTGGTGAATTTTTCAAGTTCTTCAACATCATTTTTAAGCTTTGCGATAATGTCATTTTGTTCGGTTTGATTGTGAATAGTCTGTGAAATAGAAGCAATTTTGTCGCTTAACCCATCCAGTAACGACACGGCTCCTTCAGATTTTTCTATAGCCGTATCTGTTAAGTTTTTAAGCTTTTTTAACTCCAGCGATAGCTCGTCAGTTTTTTTATTGATATTTAGTAGGTATTTTTCACTCTCAGTTAATCCATATGAAGAGTCAAAATTACCTGCGTCAAATGCAGATGGTTCGGCATTTAGGAGCGATGTTAATAGGAAACCCCATATGTACAAGACATATAGGGTTCGTGTTTGAAAAAAAACTTTCATTTAATTATGGAATAAGTTTAAAATCAACTCTTCTAT
>JAITEH010000181.1 GCA_031282125.1 Campylobacteraceae bacterium | reverse complement strand
AATGTAGTAATAATTAATCCTTAAACCCACGCATCGTGTCGCCGATGTATTTTTGATTTTGCGAGGATAAAGCGTGAGGACTTGTTTGAAGTTGTTGTTGTAAACAACAACAACTGAGTCCCGCAACGCCCGAGCAAAATTAAAAATATGAGGGTATCCCATAGGAACGATACAATCGTGTGACAAGTTCTTTGCCTCTTTCTTGCTTGTTCAAGAAAGATGGTCGCTAAAGCTTTAGATTTAGCGAAATAAAGAAGTTTGGATTCCCGTTTTCACGGGAATGACAGAGAGAATTACATGTATGACAAAAAGTATAGATTGCTTCGCTTCGCTCGCAATGACGAAATCCACTTATAGGCTATGCTATAATAAACAACTTTTTAAACAAAGGATCTGTCATGAAAACCTTCGTCAAACTCTTAATTGCTTTAATAGTTATTTTATCTTTTATCTTTTACAGTTTAAATTCTAACAATAAAACCAATTCATCAAGTACTGATCTTTATCATGGAGGAGAAACTGTGGACGGTTATACTCTTCCTCCTATGCCAAATCCAACCGAAAACGATAAAACTCTTCTTGGTATAGATACAAATAGTAATGGTATAAGAGATGATGTAGAGATATATATTTATAATCGTTTTCAAGGCTATACAAACTCCAAAGTTGAACGTGAGATAGCTATGCAGTGGGCAAAAGCCGCGCAACAATTTCTTATAAGTCCTGAAACAGCATATGAAGATAAAAAGTATGAGCTTATAGATAGAGCGGTTTCTTGTGAATACTATTGCTATACGACATATTTAAAAGATGTAAGCCTTGAAGAATTTAACAACTATACAAATAAACATAAAGTTTTTAATAGTAAATTTAAAGATGTCATATATAATACTAAAGAGCGGTACAAAGCCTATTTCATATATAATATATCACTAAGCAGCCGTGTAATTGAAATACCTATTATTACCAAAGAGAACTGCGACTTTGACCCTGACCCGCTAATAGAGGGGACGCTATGAAAAAGACCTCTTTTTGCAAAAATGCAAAAAGAGATTTGATAAATCTATCGGCGTAACTGCCATTAATTTGCATTCAGCGGAATAAAACGAAAGCTATTATCGTCAAGCTGTTCCACTTTGCCCACGCCTGACGCGCTAAGATGCATTCCTGCAACCCGCAGTTTTGTGGTAACCGCCAACTTAAGCATCTCAAGTCTTGAATCGTAAGCCAAAGTCGGATCTACATCATAGCGAAGCGTAATCTTAGGCTCCGCAAACTGAACATTCGCATGGATGATATCTCCCCATACCAATATAGCCTCGTCGCCATTTCCTACTTTGTAGGCCGTATATCCCGGCGTATGTCCGTAAGCTTGTATAGCAGTAATAAGCGGCGTTATCTTGGCGTCTTTGGAAAATATTTCAAGCTTTTTGCCATACAGCGCAAAAACAGATTTAGCCTGTTCGTTTCGCTCTTTCCAGTATTCAAATTCATCTTTTGGAATGTACAGCTTCGCATTTGGAAATACCGCCGCGCCATTCTCTACAAGTCCGCCGATATGATCGCCGTGCATGTGGGTGAGATAAATCGTTTTTATCTGCGAGGGTTTCACTCCGACTTTCGCAAGATTTAGGACCATGTCATTGTTGGCGCTTTTGGGAAGTCCCGCATCAAAAAGAGCATATTCGCCTTTGTCTTTAAGTAAAAAATAGTTAATCGCACTATCAGCGTAATTTGGTGTGTTCTTGTATACTTTGAGCAAATCAGGCGTAGTGAACGTATCGTCGCTTATATCGCGTCTGCTTGTGACAAATGAGATGAACTCGGCATCTCCTATCTTGAAAGTAAATATCTCCGCTCCTTTATCGCTATTTTGCGCGCTTAAAATCGACGCTGAGATTAACAGCATAGCAGCGCATAACTTCCGCGCTTTTAGTGCTAAAACGCCAAAACCTGCGGCAAAGAGCACAACTATTATAAATTCTGTCATTTTTCCCTCCATATACTTCATTCGCTTAAAATATCTTAAGATTATATCGCTTTTCAGTCTGATAAAAGTCTAATTTCTAAACATATTGGATGCTTTTTTATCATTTTTGATAAATATGTGAAAGTTTGTGTATTTTTTAAATTACCTAAGCAGATATTGGTTTGCAATGACGCAAAGTCATACTTTTTGGATTCCCGCCTGCGCGGGAATGACAGAATTGGAGACTTGTGTCATTGCGAGCGAAGCGAAGCAATCCAGAAAAATATCAAATATTTAATTATGTTTGTAATTAATAAATCCGCATGCTCCGATTCCCGCGCAAGCGGGAATCCATTTATTGTTCATTACAACAATTACGAACTTACGAAGTAATCATGTATTTTCTGTCATTGCGAGCAAAGCGAAGCAATTCCGAATATCTTTTCATTTCTTTTTTTTTCGCAAAGTCTAAAGCCTTTGCGACCATCTTTCTTGAACAAGCAAGAAAGAGGCAAAGAACTTGCCACACAGTTGTGTCGTCCTTATTAGGATACCCTCGTATTTTTAATTTTGCTCGGGCGTTGCGGGACTCGTTGTTGTTTACAACAACAACTTCAAACAAGTCCTCACGCTTTATCCTCGCAAAATCAAAAATACATCGGCGACACAAATGCGTGGGTTTAAAGATGCATTTTATTGCATTGTTGCGACACTTCGTGTCTTGCAATGACTTTGGATTCCCGCCTACGCGGGAATGACAGAGAAACTGGATTGCTTCGTCACTTCATTCCTCGCAATGGCAGAAAATGTATATTAATATTTTAGTACAACAGACATAATTGCTTATTTTGAAATCAACTATTTATCCGAATATTTTGTTCAAATATTCGGATAAAAATATAAGTTATTTAATAGCGCACAAAGCTCCGCCGCCCTCGACAGCCTGTCCTTGCGATACGAAGATTTTTGCTATAACGCCGCTTTTTGGCGCGCTTATCTCCGTCTCCATTTTCATAGCTTCGAGTAAGAAGAGTATCTGTCCCTCTTTGACTTCATCTCCCTCTTTGACGAAGACTTTTGACACAGAGCCCGGTAGTTCAGCTTTGACTTTCGTAGCATTTGCATCGACTGCGTCATCGCTGCTTTTTGCTTCATCTTTTGGCTCTTCTTTGGCAAGGTCGGAAGATTCGCCTGCGATTGGCGCGGCTTTTGTTATTTTGCTTACATCGATAGCGCTTCCCTCGCCCTCAACGACTTGCACATCGTATTTTTCGCCGTTTACTACAACGGTATATGAACCAACTGATGTTTTCACTGCTTGGGGAGCTTTTTTGACCTCTTGAGGGACGTTTGCATGGCTATTTTTTCTCACATTGACTTTTGCTTCGCCTTTCAAAAACGCCAATCCCTTCTCTTTGCATGCGGCAACTATAAATATATT
>JAITEH010000168.1 GCA_031282125.1 Campylobacteraceae bacterium | reverse complement strand
TATTTGTATGCGCTCTGTCCTATGGCAAAGCAGATATTTGCCGCTTGTATCAGTAAAAATCCTATCAAAAAACTGTCGCTTACGTTATCGTATCGTATGATAAAAGCTCCAAGCACCGCGACGCCTGCGCTTATCAAATACAAAAAATGAAACCGTTTTGCCAAAATGTCATATACAAGCGTTACGTAAAACGGCGTAAATATCGTGAAAAGCAAAATCTCAGGTACGATTAAAAAGCTGTAAGCATGATACAAACATAGATACATGACGCCTATCTGCAAAGAACCTATCAGTAGGAGCTGAAACTGCAATACGCGCGGTATGTTTTTAAATTTGGTAAATGGGATAAATAGCAGCGCGGCTAAAAATATACGGACAAATACTAAAAAATATTTGTCCAAACCCATCAAATATTCGCTTATCAGACTAAACGAAAAAGCCCACAATATCGTTACAACAACTAAGTAAAACATTACACAAGCTCGTATGCGATAGGTACGATAAAGAGTAAAACTTTGGGCGGTTTGGGGAAATTTTTGGAGGCTTTTTTGATGGATTTTATGGCGCTTTGGTCAAGCATCGTAAAACCAGAACTTTCTGTAATCTCCAACAGTATAATATTTCCGTCTCTATCTATACTTATCTTGACTTTTGTGATACCTTCCATGTGCATTTTTTTTGCTTTTGAAGGATAATCTTTTTTGGCCTCTTTATCTATCGCAGCTCTGATAATCGCCATTATATGATCCTCTTCAGCCATAGAAGACGACGCTGATTGGGCTCCACTGTTTTGCACCTGCATAGGCTCCACTATAGGAACATTCTCGGCTTCCTTTATCTCTTCTTGCGTTTCTTCGAGGGGAGGTTCTTTGACGGGAATCGGCACTGGCACAGGTTCTTGTTTTATAATTTTTTTAGGTTCAATAGGTTTTGGCTTCTCTTTTTCGGGTTTTTTCTCTTCTTGAGGCGGTTTTTGGGGCTGTTCCACGACAAATGCCGTCAAAGCCATCTTAAGCGGCGCTTTGAACTCTTCTCTTAGCGCTATGACCTCTTTTTCGTTATTGATAAAATATCTATAGATAATATAAAAGAAACTGCCGTGTATAACGCATGAGAGTATAAAACCTGTCAGCAGTCCGATAATGCTATTTGGCTTTTTCATGCTTTGTTACTATCTGTATATTCTCATGTCCTTTGTTTTTAAGGACATCGATGACATCTATAAAACGCCCGAAACTACTGATTTTGTCGCCCAAAATGACAACTTCGTCGGAGTTTCTAAGCAGTATCACTCTGGCTTTGAATTGCTCAAGCGTAACCTCTGCGTCGTTTATATACAGCTTATCGTTTTCGCCTATGATAAGTTCAAGCGGCGGCGTATCGATGTTCTTGACGATTACTGCGCTTGATGCCGAGGGCAAATCGACTTTGATTTTCCCCTGCGCTATAAATGTCGAAACAGTTAAAACGATAGAGAGCAATACAAGCATGACATCTATAAACGGCACTACATTCATGCCGTCCGGTCGTTTAAGACGCATTTTTGATAGCCTTAAATTTAGCTACGCCAACATCCACCTGCCTTAAGCACATAGTATATATCATCAAAGTAGGTATCGCTACCAAAAGTCCCGCGGCTGTGGCCTTAAGAGCCAAAGAGAGTCCGATAAGGATGGAGTCCGTGTCAAACGTACCTTTGCTGATACCCATATCGTAAAAAGTTACCATGACGCCTACAACTGTTCCCAAAAGTCCTATATAAGGAGCGTTTGAGCCTATGATAGAGAGAGCTGTGAGATTTTTTGTCAAATCATTCTCAAGATCATTTTCATTGGTATAATTGCTTACTTTATACCTTTTGTAAAAAATAGCTCTTTCGATAGCGAACGTAAGAGATATAATACTCATAAATCCAAGTATGCCAAAGATAGCGTAATCCATATATTCTTTTATGAATTCCATACGAAACTTCCCCTCAAAGGTATATAATTTTTGATACTAAAATTGTAATTATAGCATTTAAACTTTTATAATAGCTTATTGAAATTGACTATCATATTCTATACATGAGAATTTTATCTTTTTTTTCAATGCGAGAATATTACTAAAGTTTTAGCTAAAACCGAGTATAATCCGCTCTATTTTAAGGAGTTGTTTTTTATGTTTAAAACTGCATGGCAGGCAATAAATAAAGCCCAAGATATAGTGCTTATATCACATATTAATCCTGATTGCGATACGCTTGGGTGCAGTTTGGCGCTATATAGTGTTTTGCAAAAAGAGGGTAAAAATGTCTTTTTGTTTAATACCACCGAAAATCTGCCTAAAAAATTGCGTTTTATGCCCTGCTTTAATGAGATACGCCCATATTTGCCGTCCAAATTTGACACGGCGATAGTTTGCGACTGTGCGAATTTCAACAGAACGGGCTTGGATATAGAAGCTGTGAAAAAGCGCGCCTGTATTATCAACATAGACCACCATCTTACGAATTCGAATTTTGGCGATATCAATCTTGTAATCAGCCCAAATTCGAGTGCGAGTATGGTCGTATATGAGATGCTTAAACAAAACAAAGTTACGCTTACTAAGGAAGCCGCTTCATGTTTATATATAGGTACGATTGACGATACGGGTTTTTTTGCATACGGCACGATGGATACTTCGACCTTTTTTAACATGGGCGAACTTGTAAGTCTCGGCGCAGACCCGATACTTATCTCAAAGCAGTTAAAACAGAGCGTTCCGTTGGCAAGATTTCGCCTCAAAGAGTATGCCGCTAAAAGTTTTGATTTACTGCGAAACGGTATGGTCGGACTCTTGGTCATATGGCAGGAAGATTTGAAGCGTACGGGTGCAAAAAGAGAAGATACCGAAGATATCATAAATCTCATAAGAGATATCGTCAGCGTTGAAATGGCAGTGATGATTTTGGAAGAGGAAGACGGCAGTTTTAAAATCTCACTAAGAAGCAAAAACTGTCTGGACGTTTCCAAGATAGCCTTGAAATTCGGCGGCGGCGGACACTTTGGGGCGGCAGGTTTTGAAAGCTTTGAAATGCATGCGGAAGATATAGCAAAAATGATACTTAATGAATTTGACAAAGGAATGAAAGAGTATGGCACGCAAAAATAACAGTTCAAAAAGAACGTTTTTAATCATATCGCTTATTATTATTTTACTGATGGCGTTTATTTATAATTCGAAAATGTTCGAAAGAGAGCCGCCGCAGGTTGTGGCAGATGAGACTATATATTGGAATTTGAAAAAGCCTTTGGATGTCAAAATAAGCGATGCAAGCGGCATTAAGCGCGTTTTGATACAGCTTAGCGACGGAGAAAACAATATAACTTTGTTTAATGACAAATACAGCGTACACGACAAAGAGCTTGAGTTTAACATCACATTTCCTAAAAAAGGTTTTTACAGCAAAAAGAATGAATACACGCTCACTTACGAAGTCGTTGACCACAGCTTTTGGAACTTTTTCATGGGTAACAAAGCCATCAAAGAGTCCGTTATCATAGTGGACAAACAAGACCCGTCTGTTTATGTAGTCGCGAACTCTTACAAGATAACAAAAGGAGGCGTTGGCGTTGTGATATTTAAAGCAGGCGACGCCAATTTGGACGAAGTGTACGTCAAGACGAATTTTGACAAAGTATTTAAAGCCGTTACATTTGAAAAAGAGGGATATTACATAGCGCTTGTCTCATGGCCAAGAGAGCAGAAAAATCTTTTGAACGCGGAGATAGTAGTAACTGACCTTGCTGGCAATGTGGCGCGGGAGAGGATAAGATATTATTTGCAGGATAAAAATTATAAAAGCTCGAAAATCGCTCTAAGCGATAATTTTCTAAATAACTCCATAGTCTCTTTGGCACACGATATAGCTGATGAAACAACGCAGGATATGAGCGCTTTGGAAAAATTTGTATTTATCAATGACAATTTGAGAAAAGAGAGCGTTAAAACAATAGGCGCTGTTACGGACAATATAAGCTATATCCAGTATTTCTCGCTTAAGCCGTTTTATCCTCTGAAAAATGGCGCAGTTGTGGCAAGCTACGGCGATTTTAGAACATACGAGTATGATAAAAATAAAGTAAGCGAGTCGTATCATTTGGGGCTTGATTTGGCAAGTACGTCTGGGGCTGATATCACTTCAAGCAATAGAGGCAAAGTCGTATTTGCGGGCGACAACAATATATACGGCAAGATGGTTATTATCAACCACGGTTTGGGTATTTATTCGCTGTACGGACACTGCTCGAGTCTGCTGGTACAAGAAGGCGAGAGTGTCATGGAAGGACAAGTTATAGCCAAAACTGGCAGAACTGGATTTGCGTTTGGCGATCATTTGCATTTTGGTATAGTTATACAAGGCATTGAGGTAAGACCCGAAGAGTGGATGGATGAAAAATGGATGAGAGATAACTTGTTTGATGTCATAAATAGCGCTAAAAGTTTAATAAAAAGCGAAAAATAACGACATTAAATGAATAACTAACTCAAAATATGGTATAAATACAAATTAATTTTGTAGATTCTTAAAGAAAGGTAAGAGATTTGAATCAGACGACCATCTTAAAGAGGGTTGAAAGTGTAGGTATCGGACTCCATAAAGGCGAACCGATAAAGATTATTTTAGAGCCCTTAGAGGCCGACAGCGGCATTGTTTTTTATAGAAGCGATGTCGGAGTAAGCGTACCCGCACTCCCGCAATATGTTATAAATACGCAAATGGCGACAGTTATCGGCGCTGGAGAAAACAGTCCGATTTCGACCATAGAGCATCTGCTTTCAGCCGTTAACTCTTACGGTATAGATAATCTGCGCGTTATCGTCAACGGTATGGAAGTACCCGTGATGGACGGCAGCAGCATAAGTTTTTGCATGATGCTTGACGAAGCTGGTATAAGAGAGCTGGACGCACATAAAAAAGTCATTGTCATTAAGCGCGACGTTGAGGTAAGAGAGGGAGATAAGTTCGTACGCGTCAGCCCTTCTACAGATCCCGTATATCATTTTGTTATTGATTTTGCGCATCCGATTATAGGCAGACAAGAGTACACATACGAGTTTAGCAAGCAAAATTTTTTAGAGCATATAGCCAGAGCAAGAACTTTCGGATTTTTAAAAGACGCGCAGGTTTTGCGCAGCATGGGGCTTGGACTTGGCGGTTCTTTGGACAATACCATTATCATGGATGATAAAAAGATACTAAATTCCGAAGGACTTCGTTTTCCAAATGAGTTTGTGCGCCACAAAATCTTGGACGCTATCGGCGATTTGTGTCTTCTTGGCATGCCGATGCTGGGCAATTACGACTCTTTTGCAGGAAGCCATAAATTAAACCATATGCTCACAAAAGAGATACTCAAAGACCCGCAAAATTACGAAGTGAAAGTTGTCAGCAAAGCCGTTTGGCATGAAAAGGCATTAGCATAAAAGTCAAAATAGACGCGCTTGTGCTTGCGCTCTCATCGCCATTAGCAGTGGGGATTTACAGCCAAAACAACCTTATCAAAACATACGAAAGCAGCGAATCCTCAAGCGAATCGCTGCCTAAGATATTTGACGATATTTTGCGCGCTTATGATGTCGGCGCGCTTTTTTATACGAACGGTCCCGGTAGTTTTATGTCCATAAAGGTAAGTTATGTTTTCTTGAAAACTCTCTCTATCGCGCTCAAAATACCGCTTTTGGCATGCGATGGATTTGCCTTTAACGCCAACTCTCCCATCAAATCTCTTGGCTCGCAATGGTTTTTTAAAGAAAAAGAGGGTATCGTACTGAAAGAAAATCCAAAAAACGAAGCGGCTCGCTTTACTCTGCCTTTGACTTTGGACAAAAGTCTGTTTGAGAGTGAGAACGAGCCGCTTTATATTTTACCTGCTGTTTAGGAGAAGAGTTGAGAATTAACATAAGAGTTCCTGCTACAAGCGCGAATTTAGGACCGGGGTTTGATACTTTGGGACTTTCTTTAAAACTTTATAATGAAACTGTTATAGAAACTTCAAATTACTTCTCGATATCCATAAAAGGCGAGGGCAGTGAGAAGCCTCTCGTGAAGACAAATAATACGTTTGTAAATATCTTTTACGATATATATAAAGAACTTACGGGTAAAAAAGATAATTTTAGATTCTCTTTTGTTAATTCGATACCGTTTTCAAGAGGTCTTGGCAGTTCGTCGTCTGTCATAATAGGCGCTATAGCCTCAGCTTATAAAATGGCTGGTTTTAAAGTAGATAGGGATTGCATAGTAAACCGCGCTCTTGTTTACGAGTCGCATCCTGACAATATCACACCTGCGGTATATGGTGGTTTTATAACTGCGGTTGTAGATAACGGCAGGATTATTAAAATCAAAAAAGAGCTTCCGGATACTCTAAAAGCCGTAGTTGTAATACCAAATGTTACGATGTCCACGAAACACTCCCGCAGTATTTTACCGCGTCAGTATAAGATAAAAGATACGATTTTTAATGTGTCTCATGCCGCGCTTTTAAGCGCAGCTTTCATGAATGAACAGTGGGATGTGCTTAAAATCGCTTCTCAGGACGCGATGCATGAAAATATACGCATGCAGGCTTTGAATGAGCTTTTTGACGTAAGACGCATAGCTTACGAAGAGGGCGCGCTTCTTAGTACGCTCTCAGGAAGCGGTTCAAGCTTTTTAAGTTTAGTCTATGATAAACACTCTGATAACCTGCTAAATGCGCTAAAATCAGCATTTTCTAAGTTCAAAGTCATTAAACTCGGATTAGATAATGATGGTTTTACCATCTTAGAGAGTTAAAAAAAAGAAATTCTGGTATAATATGAGCGAAAAAATTAGCCCCGTACGTATGTGTATAGTATGCAAAAGCCGTTTGAGTCAAGAATCTCTCTACAGATTTCAGGTGAAAGACGGCGTTTTAAAACCGTTTGATAAAAACGGAAGAAGTTTTTATATATGTAAAATATGCATTGATGGCAATCAACATAAACTTATAAAAACACTCAATAGCAGATACGGTTTAAATCTATCGTATGTGTCGGCAGATAGTGAAATTTTGAAGGAGATACTATTAAATGGTTGAAAAGGTAAAAATTATAGAGGTAGCTAAGGAAGTAGCCAAATCAAGCAAGACTGTTATAGAAAAAGCCTTGGAGCTTGGACTTAAAGACGTAAAAGCGCCTTCAAGTGCGATAAGCGTAGAAGAGGCAGTTAGACTTGCAAATTATATAATTTACGGCATTGATGAAGCGCCGCTAAAAAAAGAAGAGCCTAAATCTCAGCCTAAAAAAGCTGAAAATAGTCAAAAACCTCCGATAAAACAAAAATCTGCAGAAAAACAGGTAGAAAAGCCCAAAGAGAGTCCAAAACACCATGAGGAACAGCCAAAGCCAAGACCTGTAGTACAAACAACGCAAAAGATTGAAATCGTTGCCAAACAGCCACCGCAAGAGAGCGTCGTACAGCCAGTTACACCTCCTCCAAGCGAATCTTTAGCAGAAGTTAGTCTCAAACAGCGCAGAGGATTGGTATTTGTAAAGAAGAAAAGAGCCGAAGAGCCTGCGCCTGTGCCGCAAGAGAGCATAGATGTGAAAAAAAGCATACGTCCTCTTTCGTCTTTGGAAGATATGTTTTCCAATATGTCAACAAATATGCAGGAGATGCGCCAGAAACGCAAAAAATCCAAAAAAACCCCTACTAACGTCAAAAAAGACGACGGTTCGAAAATGGACCTTTTGTCGGATAGAGATTTGGGAGACAGCAGTTATGACATGGAAGACAATATGATTGTGCTTCCTGATTTGACTATCAATCTTGAGACAAAGAGATTTGACGATGAAAAACGCAAAGCTCCAAATCCTACGCAGGTCAAAACCGTCAAATACAATCCGTTTTTAGAGCAGGGTATCCAGCGAAAAACATTCAAAAAACATAGAAGAAGAGTTGAAGAGAAAAGCGAAGAGAGCGTAAAAACGATTGATATCCCCGAAGATATAAGAGTTTACGAGTTTGCCGCCAAAATCAACAAACAGCCTGCAGAAATCATAAAAGTACTTTTCGCTTTGGGCGTTATGGTAACGAAAAACGACTTTTTGGATAGAGATGCTATCGAGATTTTGGCTGACGAATTTGGCATAGAGGTCAATGTCGTAAATGAGCAAGAAGAGTTTGATTACGTAAAAGCTTACGATGAAGAGATAAGCCAAAACTTAGAAGAGCGCGCACCTGTTATCACGATAATGGGACACGTTGACCACGGCAAAACTTCACTTCTTGATTATATCAGAAAAGCTCATGTAGCAAGCGGCGAAGCGGGTGGTATCACGCAGCATGTAGGCGCGTACGCAATGGAGAAGCACGGCAAAAAGATTACTTTCATAGACACACCGGGACATGAAGCTTTTACCGAGATGAGAGCAAGAGGCGCGCAGGTAACGGATATCGTTATTATCGTTGTGGCGGCTGACGACGGCGTCAAACCTCAAACTATCGAAGCCATCTCTCATGCAAAAGCTGCAAAAGTACCGATGATTATCGCTATAAATAAAATAGACAAACCCACGGCAAATACCGACCAAGTAAAAAGCCAATTAGCCGAACTTGATATATTGCCTGTCGATTGGGGCGGGGCGTATGAATTTGTGAACGTATCGGCAAAAAGCGGAGAGGGAATAGAGCATTTATTGGATGTGATACTGCTTCAATCCGAACTTATGGAGCTTAAAGCGGACGTTTCAAGAGACGCTAAAGCTACCGTTATAGAAAGCTCTATGGAAAAAGGCAGAGGTCCAGTTGCGACCGTGATAGTTAGAAACGGTACGCTAAGAGTGGGCAATACAATCGTCGCAGGCGTTGCGTACGGCAAAGTAAGAGCGTTGTTGAACGCCGCAGGACAAAATATAGAAGCTATACATCCTGGAGAGCCAGGAGTTATCGTCGGTCTTAGCGAAGCGCCGCTTGCAGGCGAGACGGTAGTTAAAGTAGAAAACGATAAAATAGCCAGAGAGTATGCGGGCAAAAGAGCAGAATATCTGCGCCAAAAAGAGTTGTCCAAATCTACCAAAGTTACGATAGACGAGCTTGGCGCTATGATAGCCGAAGGCGAGCTGAAAGTTTTACCTGTCATCGTTAAAGCCGATGTGGGCGGCAGTCTTGAAGCCATAAAAGGAAGTCTTGAAAAACTACGCAATGAAGAGACTAAGATAAATATCATCCACAGCGGTATAGGCGGTATCAGCGAGAGCGATATCGCGCTTGCAAATGCCAGCCAAAACAGCGTTATTTTGGGCTTTAACGTACGTCCTACGGGCGCGGTGAAAGAGAGAGCCAAAGCGCTTGGCGTGGAGATAAAGACTTACAATGTCATCTACAATCTAATAGACGACGTCAAAGGACTGTTGAGCGGTCTTATGTCGCCTGTTATACGCGAAGAAAATCTAGGACAAGCGCAAGTACGCGAAGTCTTCGTTGTGCCTAAAGTAGGCGCGATTGCGGGTTGTATAGTAACTGACGGCGTTATCAATCGCGGAGCTAAAGTCAGAGTTATCAGAGACGGCGTTGTAATATACGAAGGCATTATCTCATCTTTGAAACGATTTAAAGACGACGCCAAAGAGGTAGCCAAAGGTTTTGAGTGCGGTATCGGCATCGAGAATTTCAACGATATAAAAGTGGACGATTTTATAGAAAGCTTTAAACATGTTGAGGAACAAGTCACTCTATGACACAAAGTGAAATTAAGCTAAAAAGAACCGAAAGCGTATTAAAAGAGCTTGTCCCTGAAGCTCTTTCTGCGCTTGAAGACGAACAATTACGAGGACTTGTCGTAACTGATGTGATTTGCCGCAAGGGGCGTTATAACGCGGATGTTTACCTTGATAAGATAGACTTTACGGACGCTGAGATATCGCAGATTTACTCAAAACTTAAAAAAGTAAAAAGTTACATACAAAACTATTGTGCCAATGAAGAGGGGTGGTTTAGAGCGCCCGATTTTACATTTCATTTTGATGAATTATTGGAAGAGCAAAACCGTATAGACGAGCTTTTTGAGAAGATAGAAAAAGAGTTAGACAGATGAACGAAAATATAGAAAAAATTATATCAAGCTGCGGGGCTAAGTTATATGATTTTGAGACTGTTACGGAAAACGGACACAAAATTGTTCGTATATATATCACTTGCGAAGAGGGCGTAACGCTTGAAAAATGCGAAGAGGTAAGCAAAATCATCTCTCCTATTTTTGATTTGGATCCGCCAGTATCTGGCAAATATTTTCTTGAAGTAAGCTCTCCAGGTATTGAGAGAGCGTTGAAACTTCCAAAACATTTCAAAGCTTCTATCGGCGCTAAAGTCAATATAAAATTAAACGGCGGCGAGAGTCTGCAAGGCGTCATCAAATCCGCAAATGATGAAAGCGTGGAAATAGACGAGCAGGTTATCAATTACTCCGATATAAGCAGAGCAAAAACTTTTTTTGAGTGGTAATGAACGATAGATTTTATCTTTCACTCGCTATTAACGAAGCTTGGAAATACCAAGGCTTGACATATCCAAATCCAGCTGTCGGATGCGTCATAACAGACAAAAACGGCGCTATTTTGGCTATTGCGGCGCATAAAAAAAGAGGTTTGCCTCATGCAGAGCTTGAAGCGGCGAAGGCGGCTCTTTCAAAGCTAAACCCGCTTTTGATATTTCCGTCGGAAGCGAATGAACTCTACGATTTTATCAGCAAAAATCACAATAATTTACTCAAAAACTCAACCTTTTATGTTACTCTTGAGCCTTGCTCTCATCAAGGCTTAACGCCGCCATGCGCCATGCTTATCGCACTTTTGGGCGCAAAAAGAGTTGTCATAGGCTCTTTGGATAAAAGCGAAAAAGCAAAAGGCGGAGCACAAATTTTAAAAAAAGCAGGCGTTGAAGTAGAAGAGGGCTTTTTGAAAGATGAATGCGACGAGCTTTTAAAGCCGTTTTTATTGTGGCAAGAGGGAAGTTTCTCATTTTTCAAGTTGGCTTTGAGGCTTGACGGCACGTACGATAACGGCATTATCACGTCGCATGAAGCAAGAGTTTTCACGCATGAGATAAGAAGCGTCTGCGATTTGATAGTTATAGGCGGCGAAACGCTGCGAACGGATAATCCTTTGCTTGACGCAAGGCTGATTGAGGGCAAAGCCCCAGACGCGCTTATCTGCACTGCAAAAGACGTAGAGAAAACCGCCAATGTTTTTCATGTAAAAAATAGAAAAGTATTGATTCAAAACAGTCTTGATTTTCCTAAACAATATAAAAATATTATGGTAGAGGGCGGTAGTAATTTTTTGAACGTCATGAGTGAGAAAGTGGATAGATTTTTGATTTTTCATAGCTGTGATTTTAGTCAAGAAGGCAGTAAAAGAGTGGAAATTGACTTGAAACTAAAGCTGCTTTATCAAGGTTTTATCGGTAATTGTTCGTTTGGGTGGTATCGCAAGTAGATAGTGCAGATTTAATATAAACATTTAAGCTTTTATCTGTTATTCTATAGAATTAGTTTTTAGGATTAAAGTGATGGTTGCCTTAAAATGAAGAATGTTTTATTAAAAGTAATTTTTGTTTGCGTATGTATAATGGTGCCCTGTAGCAGTCTTTTTGCACAAGAAACAGAAGACAATAGTACGCTTACGGGCGAACAGATATTTAAAAAAAGATGTTCGGGCTGTCATGGAAAAGACGGCAAGACACAAGCGTACGGTATCAGCAGAAAACTTGTAGAGATACCTGCTTCTGAAATAGGCGACAGATTGACTCTTTTTCACAGTGATAAAAATCTCCAAAGTTCCGGCGGCGTAAGCGGCGTCATGAGTAAACAGGTCTCAACATTAGAGAAGCAGGAATTTGAGAGCGTTTTATCATACGTAAAAAGCAATTTCGCCGTAGACAAAGACAAACAGTAACTGCTTACATTATCTATTTAAAATACTCAAAAAGGTTTTAGTTGAAAACTCACAAAAAACAAGAAAAAATTATACAAATGTTTGACGATATTGCGCCTACGTACGATAGGGCAAATCGTATTTTGAGCATGGGTATAGATATTTCGTGGCGCAAAAAAGCGTGCGACAAAACTTACGATATGATATCTTCAAAAAATATTGATTTGATAGTAGATACGGCTTGCGGCACGGGCGATATGATGGGTTTTTGGCAAAAAAGAGCGGACAAAAAAAAGATTAATATCAAAAGAATTCTTGGCATCGACCCTTCATCAGAAATGCTAAAACTTGCAAAAAAAAAGTTTGCAGGTTTTGACTTCGCGCAGGCTCAAGCTGTTGATTTACCGCTGCCAAATGAGAGTGCGGATATATTAAGCATAAGTTATGGCATACGAAATGTAGTGGAGCGGCAGAAAGCTTTCAAAGAGTTTGCAAGAGTCGTCAAAAACGGCGGTTTTGTCGTCATATTGGAGTTTACAAAAGATGATAAAAAAGGCTTTTTCCACTCTTTAAAACAGTTTTATCTGCACAAAATACTTCCGTTTTTGGGCGCTCTCGTATCGAAAAATTATGAAGCATATAAATACCTGCCGGACTCCATAGAGGGTTTTTTGACTGCGTCGATTTTGCAAAACGAACTAAAAGAGGCAGGATTTAAAACGGAGTATGTTAAAAGCTTCTCTTTTGATATCTCAACGCTTTTAATCGCCAAGAAATGCCTGTAAGCGTAGCCGAACTCAACCGACAGATAGGAGCTCTTCTTGAGAGCACCTTTTTGCATGTAAGGGTCGAGGGCGAAATATCGCGCCCGACTTACCATTCGTCGGGACATATATATTTCACGCTCAAAGATAACGAAAGCGCCGTATCGTGCGTAATGTTCAAAGGCAATGCCAAAGGACTTAAGTTCGCATTGGAAGAGGGGCTGAAAGTCATTGCGGACGGAAGCGTTACGGTGTATGTGCCGCGCGGAAGTTATCAAATAAACTGCCTTCATGTAGAACCTTCGGGAGTGGGCGCGCTGGCTAAAGCTTACGAACAGTTAAAAATCAAACTTGAAAAAAAAGGTTATTTTGAAAACAAAAAACCGCTTCCTCGTTTTCCCAGCAGTATAGCCGTTGTAACTTCCGCTACGGGAGCGGCATGGCAAGATATATTGAAAGTCGCCGCAAAAAGATGGCCGCTTGCAAAGCTTATTTTGATTCCTTCGTTAGTGCAGGGCGAGGGCGCGGCAGCTTCCATATCGCGCTCTGTGCAAAAAGCCGATACACTTGGCTGCGATGTGATGATAGTAGGGCGCGGCGGCGGAAGCATAGAGGATTTGTGGGCGTTCAACGAAGAGATAGTAGCGGACGCCGTGTATCATGCGAAAACGCCGATTGTGTCGGCTGTGGGACATGAGATAGATTATGTGATAAGCGATTTTGTAGCGGATGTAAGAGC